>CALKAN010000066.1 GCA_937983035.1 uncultured Paenibacillaceae bacterium
CATACGAGATTAAGCGTTGTGACTGGAGTTCAGACGTGTGCTCTTCCGATCTTCACCTGTTTTTTCTTGATCTGCCGCTTCCTTGCTTTCCTTTAATTCATGCACCAGCAAAAACAAAGATTGGTTCTGCTCTCAACAGATCAATTTCATGCAGCGCCAGGCTCAGCTAAAGCCCGAATGGCTTGCTCGTGTCGTTTGCTGCAACCGGAATGCAAGGCAACCAGAACGGGGCTTCAGCTGTTTGCTGTCGATGCTTGTCATTATAGAGCGATTCCATTTGTTAGTAAATAAACGTTTTGAACTAAATTTACGATGAATATACGCCGCAACCCCCGCACCTTCATATCCTGCTTTACCGCTCTGCAACTTAACGTGCTCATTTAGAACAAAAAACCTCCTGAAGAGATGCATGTCTCATTCAGGAGGAACATCATCCGACTCAGCTTCCTCCCAGCACTTCAGCAATTTTCTGATTCAATTCTTCCTCTGCTTGCAGCAAAACCGTGTTTAAATCCGTTCCATCCATGTAACGGTGAAAAGCGGCTTGCAAGATCGGCTGACCATGGTTGTTCAGCGGCGTTGCCGGAAGCGCCGGCGAAGGCGTCGTCAAAAATGCTGCTTGCAAGTTTTTCCCTTGCAAATAATCTTGCCCTTTGCCGAACTGTTCTTGAATGGCCGGCGTATCCATAATCGGGAATCGGGCGTTGCGAGCCAGTTCGATTTGCACTTCTTCGGACAATACTGTCTCAAGCACTAGGAATGCCTGATCTTTGTGTTCGCTTTGCTTCGTAATGTGCAGGATCCAAGCGTCTACTTGCGTCCCGGTATTCGGATAATCTTCAAACTGCGGATATTGCGACAGGTCCCAATTGAATCCGTCTGCATTTTTAAAATGCGACAGCAAGTTCAGCGACGGAAGCATGGCGAGTCTCTGCTCCCTCAGAAACTGGTCTAAATTAGCGAGCGGCCACACATATTCATGATTTCCTTCAATGTCATACACGCTCTTCATAAAAGAAAATGCGCGTTTCCAAACATCATTGTTCAGACTGGCCTTATTCGTTTCCACATCTATAAACGGCTGAGAAAAGATCGATGCAAAATGGCTGGGGCTGTCTGTCTCCAATCCGCGGTACTGCACACCGTCTTCAAATCGAGTTAATCGAACAGCCAGTTCTCTCGCTTCTTCCCAAGTCATGCCGTCATAAGGGTACGGAACGCCAAATTTGTCAAAAATATCTTTGTTGTAATAGGTAGCATTAAAATGCATCGTCCACGGCAGTCCGTTTAAAAAATCATTGCCCGTCGCCGTTTTAATCGATGCAACGGCATTCTCATTCAACTTGGACAAATCAAATCGGTATTTTTCAATTAAGGGCTCAATATTATCCTCCATGCCCGTATCGGTAAACACATAAATGATCGGATTCGCTGACATGACCAAATCCGGAATCTGTCCAGTAACGACGAGTTTATCCAGCGCAAAATCCGGATCAGACAAATTAATAATTTCTAGTTCAATATGCGGATAACGCTCTTTTACCGGATTCGTGAAATACAAATCTACTTCCCATTCACCCATCCATCCGACATTCAATCCCAGCTGCAGCGTGACCGGGTCTGCATTGATTTCAAGACCAACCTGTTCTTCATTGCTGCCGGAGCTTTGCTCACGATTAGAATCTTTCGACGCAGCCGTCTCGTCAACGGGCGAAACTGGTCCAACGTGATCAGCATTACTGCACGCTGAAGCGATGATCAAAACAAAAACAACACAAATGATCAGCCATATTTTTTTCTTAAAATTCATCACGACAAATCCCCTTTCCATTGATTAAGCCATCATGCTGCGCTGCTTGCGATGTAAAGCACAATCCCTGCAACTTTGTCAGTGAAGCATCACCCCTTTCAAATATTCAAGCGTTTGCAAATGCGGATTTATTAAACGATCAATCATCCTGATACGTTCTGTAACATTCGCATCACTCTCTAAGCCGCTCATAATCTTGTCAGCAATAAGTTATCCAAGATTATACGCAATCTTAACAAGAAAATAAAACGTTTTCTTATTTTCGAACTTAACTTGATTGTTTTTTTGCCGCAATCGGAGCAATAGCGCGCACATATGGAATAGAAGCGATAAGCCGAAGCAGCGCAAGGCTGATCAGCATGGTCAGCCCAAACACGATCCATATGAGAGACGGCACCCAGAAGCTGGATGGCAAACTGCGGCGCAGCCACGCAATCACGAATGGATGAATCAAATAAATTCCCATGGAAAAATTGCCGACATAAGTCAGCGCCTTCGCTGGCCAGCGATTTTTCAAAAACTTATAATATATCATGATCAACGCCAGCACGCTGACAGGCACATACAGCAAATTCGCGGGCCTGGAAGACGTCAGCAGCCGATCCGGTTCGATTTCAATCAAAATGCCGCACCAAACAAGCGCAAATGCAGCCAGCAGCAGCCGCCAGTATTTTTGAGCAAAAGCCGTCCACTGTTCATAATAATAAGCCAGCAATCCGCCAAATAAGAAATACGAAATCCATTGAAAAATAAAAGAGCGGTGGGAGACAATCCAATCAACGGCGCCCAAATGAGGACGCAGCTCCGGCACGAGCCAGATCGCGTTCACCGGCAAGCTGAGCACGAACAGCACAAGCAAGATCTTGCGGTCTCGGACCATTTGCAGAAGCGGAAAGAGGATGTAAAATTGAATGACCGTCATGACAAAATACAGATGGGAATAACCCGTGCCAAGAATGAAAGCTTGCAGCACAGATTTGGCATGAGCAAACACATTCGCGCCGTGATATTGACGATACAACAAATACAGAAACGTCCATATGATATAAGGCAATACGATCTTCACCATGCGGGAACGAACAAAATAAGACAGATGAAATCCGCGCGTTTGAACAGAACGAAACAGGAGAAACGCACTGATCACCGCAAACATCGGGGTCCCCAAGCGGGAAAGTTGATTCAGCATCAGCGACAGCGAATCCGAGAATTGCTCCAGATCGTATCGGTAATTATGGGCAGTGACGTGAACGAGCACGACCATCATGCAAGCGATCGACCGGATCAATGGAATTTCATCATAAAACACTTTTTTATTCATTCCCGCAGCCGCACCCTCCCATGTAAATTTCAACACAGCAGCTGTTATCCATCCTATGCCTCATGGCCTGGTCATATTTTAACAGCTTCATTACTTGCATTGTAATATAACATGAACATCGCGTCATTCATCTTTTTCAAGAATGAGTCGCATCCACTTATAAAAAGATGCAATGGACCTATGTCAAAATGCCCCGTATTCCCTCAACATTGCTGCATCGGTTTCTCTTCATCATTGATGCAAAAGCCTGCGGCCGGCTGCAAATACATAATAAGCCAAGTTCCATATGTCGAGATGTACTGCCTCGCTTCCTCGACTTGCTTTTGAATCTGCTCTTGCATGCAACAAAAAACAGCAGCCGAAACGGGCGGCATGCTGTTCTTTATCCATTGAATACAAATTCAAACGAATTACTGCATTGCTTCCAAGATCGCTGCATTAATCTCATCTTCCTGCAAACGGAATATCGTGTTCAGATCATCGTCGCCATTAAAATACGCCGGGAGAATTTTACTGAACAGCGCTGTTTTCGTAATGTCATCGTAAGGCGTGATCGGGAAAGAAGTGCCTACCTCATCTTCAAAGAACGCTTTTAAGTTTTTCCCCTCCACGCCTTCCAAATCAAGACCGAACTGCTCGATTGCGGTTTCGCTTTGAATGATCGGAATCACGCCGCTTCTGGCCCGTCTGACTTGCATTTCTTCAGACAACATGAATTGAATAACCCGAAAAGCCTCTTTGCGATGTTTCGTGGCTGGAGAGATGCCTAAGAAAGGCGAAATCATCTGCGATCCTTCATCTTCCGCTCCTTTAAATTTCGGCAAATTGGCAACATCCCAATTCATTCCGTTCGTCTTATGCGCCTCAATGAGCACGTGAAGCTGATTCGGACCCGTATACATCGCGATGTTCAAATCTGCATGAAAGCTGCCGCCGTATTCATTGCCGGGAATGCGATAAAAGTCGCCCATGATTTTGACCCATTGCTTCCATCCATCGCTGTTCACCAGCGTTTTGTTCGTTTCTGGATCCGTGACAGGAAGCGCCAATTGATTTTTCCATACCATGTGCTGATTCTGATACTGAAATCCTTTATATTGCACGCCGTCTTCTTCCCGCGTCAAAACGACCGCCATGTCATATACGTCGTCCCAAGTCAATCGATCTGACGGATACTCCACGCCGAATCGGTCAAATATATCCATGTTGTAATAGAGCACCCCTGTCGTTAAGCTGTAAGGCATAAATAAAATTTCTCCCGAAGCAGAGTAAGATTTCACTGCATCCAGCACATTTGGCCGCAACGTGCTCGCATCAAAATCAAACTCTTTGATTAAATCCGTCAGATCAGTCAACATGCCGCTTTCATTGATCGGCCAAAATGATCCCAAAGTGTATTGCACCATGTCCGGAATTTGACCCGAGGAAACAAGTTCTTCTAAATTCGGGCCGGCATTCCAATACAACGGCTGGAACGTAATATGAGGAAACCGCTCTTGGATCGCTTCAATTTGATCATTCATCAAACCTTGGTTTTCATTCGTATATACCGTCAATGTGATCGGTTCAAGATTATCGCCCAATTTTGCGTTGCTTGTCCCGGCGGGCTCTTTCCCTGCATTCCCTGCCGGCTCCTCCCCGCCGCACGCAGCAAGCAGGAACAAGCAGCAAATAAAAAATAACAGCGAGCGAAATGGTTTCATTATTTTCCTCCTTTTTCTCATATTTTGCCGCCTGCGCCGATTGTTCGGCTTATGCACAATCCGATGTCACATTCCAAATGACGCCTCTGACCGTTTTTTTCATCTCCTTTTTTCTTCGAATCGTTTTCATTCCAGCTTCATTTCTCTCCTGGAAGTTTCATTTTCCGCTGATTCAAACTTCATCGTTTCAGTTCATCCTATTTCGTTCCCGATCGCTCTCATTTGCCTTCTGTTTCGTTTCTGACCGTTTTCATTTCCCGCTTCTTGCGCTAAAGTATAAGTAAGCTGCCATTTTTTTATAAAAGGAGGTCAGCCCGTTGAGCCTTGCAGCAGAAAGCATGAATTATCCAATCACATTAGCAGGCAAGATTGAATACTGGAATAAAAAGCCTTCTTTTCAATTAAGACAGAGCTGCTTTAATTTTTGGATGATGCTCGCAATCGAATCAGGACAGTTTACTTACGAGATTGACAGCGCTTCCGGAACAGCCGGAGCCGGAGATGTGCTGCTCGTTCCGCCCGGAATGACCTTTAAAAGAGAAATTATTGAACCGCTTACATTTTTTTATGCGGCTTTTACATATCAAGACGAAACTTATGCTGAAGAAAAACATTTAGGAAAAATATTAAACGAATCATTCGGCTGCAAATTCACCTTGCCTGAACAAGACCGTTTATTGAACAATTTCCGTCATTTGCTGAACATTTGCCATGATAACGACCCCATGCATCGCAGATGGGCAGCTCATTTTATCAACGATATATGGATTTTAGTCAATATGGAAATAAAATTTGTGCTGGAAAGCAAGCATGCCGTGCGCGACCCGATCATTGCAAGCGTAAAAGAATGGATCGACAAGCACGCATTCGACGAATTGAAAATGAAAGAATTATCAAAGAAGTTTGACGTGCATCCCGTTGCCTTAACTCGCCGCTTTCAAAACGCATTCGGCATCTCCCCATCGCGCTATCTTCTCTCCGTAAGGATGGAGAAAGCTAAATCGCTTTTGACCAAAACAAACTATACGATGGATCACATCGCCCAGCTGTGCGGTTACGACAACGGGTATTATTTCAGCAAAGTGTTTACGAAATATGCGAACATGAACCCATCCGCTTACCGAAAAACATACAAGCTTCCTGATTTGTAACGCCTGTTGCATGCATCAGTCGACATGCCATCCGGCTTTAATCGTTCCAATCTAAAATTTGCTTATCCTTCAGCAGTCTTTGGCGAAGCTGTGCATACGGCACTTCCTGAACAGCGATATCGGCTTCCAAAGCCATCGCTGCTGCAGTCGCTGCCGACTGACCGAGAATCATGAAGACCGGCTCCATCCGTATCGAACCAAAAGCAATGTGTGAAGAAGATAAGCAGACGGGAACGAGGAGATTCGTGCATTCTTCTCCTTTTGGCACGATCGCCCGGTACGAAATCGGATACGGAGCGGTCGGTCTTACCTCCACATTTCCTTCATTGACGCAGCGCCCGTTAATGACAATTCTTCTGGCATTGTGTGAATCCATCGTATAGGCCGCCAACCCCACCGAATCTTCGACGACTTTATATTTCCTGCAGTGATGTTCAGTCATGACTGCGTCGGAAATCATTCTTCTGCCTTCGCGAATGTACAACTGCGGAGACCAATGACCCGTAGAAACAAATTCATCCGCCGGCAGCCCCCACTGACGAACTTCCTCCCGAACCGTTTTGGGCACTCGCTCATCGTTGCACAAGAAATAAAGCATGCCGAGATTGTAATGAATATGATCTTGAAAAATCGCTTCACGCGTTGCGTAATCTCCGTCCGGCCATTCGTGATTGGCCCCGATATGATCGGTGGAAACCGCGCCGTAGTTATTTAAATCGGTCTTCCCGTTGGGCATTCGCTTATGTAACCTTAAAGCATCCCATACGCCGGCTTGTATATACCGAGCCAGCAAAATAAACCTGTCCGGATCATAGTTCTCAGGTTCCGGAAACGGAAGACGATTATCCGGCACGTCCGTTAAGCAGATGCGGAAATTGTATGCCTGGATGCTGCGGTCCCCTTGTCCCTGCACCCCGGGATCATCCTCTGTTACGCCTGCGATCAGCCCGCTGTCAGGCTTCCCTTCAATCACATACGGATCAACCCAAGCGTTGAACGTATGGTTCGGACTGCCGAAATGAATGCCGTTGAGCGTTTCCTGATATACGGCATTGTCTTCCCTGCCTACATGATAAGACACGCCTGCTCTTGCCATTAAATCTCCCTCATAAGTCGCATCGATAAACATGCCGGCCTCAAACACATTTCCATTCTCCATGATGATCTTCGTAATCTTTCCATTCACTTTCTCCACCTTGTCCAAATGTTGGTGGAAATAGACCGGCACATTCGCTTCTTCCAGCCATTCCTTATAAATTCTCTGCGCAACGCTCGGTTCAAAAGTCCACTGAGTGCCGTCCCCTTCAGTCGTGCCGTAATGTTTCCCCAGCGTCTGATAAAATTCGCGCGAGATGCCGCCGATCGCGGCTTTATTCCCGATATCCGTTGCCCCCAGTCCGCCTGTCGTCATTCCGCCCAAATGCTGGCTGAACTCCGCAATCACTGCTTTCAACCCCATCCTGGAAGCTTGAACCGCTGCAGCAACGCCAGCCGAAGTGCCCCCATAAATGCACAAATCCGCCCGTATTGGCCCAGGCTCCGCCGGCGCCGCATTCGGATAGTAATATTTCAATTCCTTCAATTGATGAAGATTAGACATGTTCCATCCCCTCTCTTCCCATTAAATTAGATTCTCAGATCATTTAAGCGCTTACATTAAACCTCCTTTTAATTCCATCATATTCAACTCATGCGGCCAAAACCATGTAAAATATTAAATTTTTTTTAATTTATTTCATCTCGTAATTTA
>CALKAN010000067.1 GCA_937983035.1 uncultured Paenibacillaceae bacterium
CATGCTCTCCTTCAGTTTATTTTTGTATATTGTTTGGAGTCATGCCGCTTTTCATTCATCCTTCCAACAATAAGGACTCTGGATCTTCAAGCATATTTTTAATTTTCACCAAGAAGCGCACAGCTTCGCTTCCATCCACGATTCGATGGTCATAAGAAAGCGCGATATACATCATCGGGCGGTTTTCCATGCGATGCTCATCAATGGCGACTGGTCTCGTTTGGATCGCATGCATGCCGAGAATTCCGACTTGCGGCGTGTTAAGGATTGGAGTAGATAACAACGATCCGAATACGCCGCCGTTTGTAATCGTAAAGGTGCCGCCTTGCAGCTCGCTGATGGTCAACTTATTCTCGCGGGCTCTGCTTGCTAACTCCGCAATTTCTTTTTCAATGCCTGCAAAGCTGAGTTTATCCGCATGGCGAACTACCGGCACGACCAAACCTTCGTCCGTCGATACAGCGATGCCGATATCATAATATTTCTTCAGAACAATTTCGTCCCCTTGAATTTCAGCATTCAAGTAAGGGAATGCTTTGAGCGCTGCAACGACTGCTTTCGTAAAGAATGACATGAATCCAAGTTTTACGCCGTGCTCTTTGAAGAAGGCATCTTTGCGGCGATTGCGCAGCTGCATAACAGCTGTCATATCCACTTCGTTAAAGGTGGTTAACATCGCTGCTGTATGCTGAGCTTCCACCAAACGCTTGGCAATCGTTTGTCTTCTGCGAGTCATGCGCACGCGTTCGACCGGACGTTCCGGATCTGCATCTTGCGGCGCCGGCGTGCTTGCCGCAGCAGGTGCAGACGGCTTCGGCATGACATCGGCTTGAGCTGCTCTCATGACATCTTCAGCTGTAATTCTGCCCATCGGATCTTTCGGGGCAATCTGATCCAATGGAATGCCTTTTTCACGTGCTAAGCGGCGCACGGCTGGAGAAGCAATCGCTTCGTGCTCGTCAGCAGTTTTCGCAGCAGAATCTGCTGCTGCCGCTGCTGCTGGCTTCTCTTCCGGCCTCGCTTCTTCTTTGGCAGCCGGAGCTGCTTCTTGAGGAGCAACGGAACCAGCGTCAGCCGCAGTTTTCGTTTCGTCAATCACTGCAATCACTTCGCCGACTTCAACGTTCTCGCCGTCCCCTTTTCTAATTTCCACAAGAACGCCGCTGTATTCGGCGTTCACTTCCAGATTCACCTTGTCCGTCTCTAATTCAACCAGCACTTCCCCTGCTTCCACATAATCGCCTGCTTTTTTAAACCAAGCAGAGATCGTTCCTTCGGTGATCGACTCACCGGCTTCAGGTACTCTTACTTCAATCACGTTGACGCCCTCCTCCTTGAGATACGGTTTCCGCAATTTGTTGTTTCGTCGGGGTTAAAGCTTCCCTGATGATGCGTTCTTGTTCAATGTTATGCGCGTCGGCCATGCCTTCAGCCGTGCTTGAGCGTTCCGGACGTCCGATATACAGGACGGAAGCCTGCTCCGGTGCCATCTCCATCAACTTCGGATACATGTACAGCCATGCTCCCATGTTTTTAGGTTCTTCTTGCACCCATACGATTTCTTCCACATTTTTAAAGCGTTGCAACACCGAAATCACTTCATCTTTCGGGAATGGATACAACTGCTCGATTCGGAGAATATGCAGCCAATCATGATCTTGATCCGGAGTTTCTTCTATGCGCTGCTGCAAATCAACGGCAATTTTCCCGCTGCACATAATGAGGCGCTTCACCTTGCTCTCATTCGGATGCGGGTGAGGATACTCCAATGTTTTCCTGAAGATGCCGTCTGAGAATTCCTCGCCGGAAGAAGCTACTCTTGGATTTCGAATCAAGCTCTTCGGAGTCATGATGATCAACGGTCTTGCACCGAGTTTGTTGATGCTCTTTGCATGTCTTCTCAGCAAATGGAAATATTGCGCTGCTTTCGTCACGTTAGCGATCACCCAGTTGTTCTCGGCAGCCAACGTCAGAAAACGTTCCAAGCGCGCGCTTGAGTGCTCCGGTCCTTGTCCCTCGTATCCGTGCGGGAGAAGCAGCACCAAGCTGGATCTTTGCGCCCACTTCGCCCTTCCGGCTGACAAGAATTGGTCGATGATCACTTGCGCTACGTTGACGAAGTCGCCAAACTGCGCTTCCCACAGCACTAATGTTTCAGGCGAGTACACGTTATAACCGTACTCAAAACCCATAACAGCAGTTTCAGTCAACGGGCTGTTATGAATGGCGAAAGATGCTTTCGCGTGCGGCAGCCGATGCAACGGCGAAAACTTGTCCCCGGTTTCCGTATCATGCAGCACCAAATGTCTGTGTGCGAACGTTCCGCGCTCAGAATCTTGTCCGGTTAAACGGATCGGCGTGCCGTCCATCAAAATCGTTGCAAAGGCGAGTGCTTCAGCGTGAGCCCAGTCGATCCTTCCGCCATCGTCGAAAGCTTTCTCTCTGCGCTTCAAAATGCGCTCGAGCTTGGAATTGACGCTGAAGCTCTCAGGCCACTTTAACAGATGGTTGTTAATCTCTTTCAATACGTCCAAGCTGACGCCCGTTTGAACATCTTGCGGCTCTTCCGGAAAATAGTCCGCTCCAGGCATATGGTACACTTCTTGTTTTCCGGCTCTAAGCTCTTCATATGCTTCCCGCAATGTATTCTGCACTTCTTCTTTAAACTGGGCAACGATGTCTTGATCCACGATATTTTCGCTCATCAGCTTCTCTGCATAAATGTTGTATACCGTAGGATGATTCTCAATGATTTTATACAGCTGCGGCTGCGTTGGAACGGGATCATCCGACTCATTGTGCCCGAAACGGCGATACCCGATCAAGTCGATGACAAAGTCTTTGTTGAACTTCATGCGATATTCTACGGCCAGGCGCATCGCTGCCAAACATGCTTCCGGATCATCCGCATTTACATGGACAATCGGGATTTCAAATCCTTTTGCCAGGTCGCCGGCATATTTCGTCGATCTTGAATCCGAGCTTTCCGTCGTAAAGCCAAGCTGGTTGTTGGCAATAATGTGAACAGTGCCGCCCGTATGGTATCCGCGCAGCTTGCTCATATTCAATGTTTCTGCCACAACGCCCTCGCCGGGGAATGCAGCATCGCCGTGAATGAGCACAGGCATGGCCCGATTCACGTCTTGAACGGGATAACCAGGAGCTGTTCGGTCTTCTTGAGCAGCCCGGGCATAACCTTCTACAATTGGATCTATAAATTCCAAATGGCTTGGGTTGTTGGCGAGCGTCACGCGGATTTCCGCCTTCTCATCCCCATCGTGCAATTTGCGGTCTGCCCCCATATGGTATTTCACGTCGCCTGTCCAGCCGGAACTGAGGCCCATCGAACCTTCAGACGGACCATCATGCTGCTGATGCGTGCTGTGAAACTCTGAAAAGATCGCGCCGTATGCTTTGCCCAGCACATGCGCCAGCACGTTTAAGCGTCCTCTGTGAGCCATTCCGAGCAAAATGTTCGATACGCCGTGCTTGATGCTGGACTTGATGAGCTCATCCAGCATGGGGACCATGACATCCAGACCTTCGATGGAAAAGCGCTTTTGCCCAACGAATGTGCGGTGCAAAAACTGCTCAAACCCTTCCACTTGAGCTAATCTGCGAAGCAATTCAACCTTTTCTTCCCTGCTGAGATCAGGCGTCACTTCGCCAAGCTCAACCATGCGGTTCAGCCAATCTCTCTCTTCTACATCCGTGACATGAGAAAATTGAAACGTCAATGTTCTCGTATAAATTTCACGCAGGCGCTTGTACACATCCCAGCCCGTGCGAACGTTTGAAGGCGCAATCGGCCACAGCAATTCCGCTGGGATGGCCTCCAAGTCTTCCCTTGTCAAATTGTACGTGGAAGGCTCCAGCAGCCTCGTATCTTCTTTTCTGCGATTCATCGGATCGATCTTAGCAGCCAAATGCCCGTATGTACGAATATTCCATACTAATTGGGCAGCATCGACGATCTTCTTGAAAAATACAGGGTCTGCCTGTCCTTTCAATTGATCAGCATGCGCCGTTGAGGGGGGGCCGTGCTGTTCAAACCAATCCCTCATTTCTGGATCGACAGAATTCGGATCTTGCTTGTACCGCTCGTAAAGTTCTTCAATATAACCGAGATTGGGCCCAAAGAAATGCTTCCATGGAGAGCTGTGATTCGAAAAATTGCTTGTCATATGCCGACTCCCTCCAAATAATCGTTATTATTTATTTACCCAAAGCCAATCAATCTTATCATGATGCCAAGAAATGAATCCGATTTCTTGCATTGTTTTATTAGGCTTCCCTCAAACATAAAATAAAAGACCCTTAACCTTAATATACATCTGAAAGATCGTTAAATAAATACATTTTTCGCATTGATATGATCTCTCTGAGAGATTGATTTTATGTAAAAATGGAATAAAAGACATGAATTGATTCGCGCGCGCAAAATGTCTTTTATTCGCTGTTTTCGTCGACTGATTTCATTATATCATAAAAATGAAAATTGTGTGTCCGAGATGCTTGAGCTGCAAAAAATCGAACCGTCCTTGCCCCTCATCCTTTTCTTTATCTCATTTATATAAGCGAAATCGCGAGCAAGTTAAACAATACGAGCGGCAAAATCGTGCTGTAATACGGATTGTAATAATAAGGCGGGTAAGAATAATAAGGAAACTGGCGATCCGTCTGAGCCGGGCCGGGAGCAAAGTCGATCCTCAAGTAAGCATGGTCTTCGTCCGAACCAGCCAATTCCCCTTCAAAGCAAGTTCCGTCCAGCATCTGTACTCTGACCCTGCGCCCGATATGCTTGCAGCAAACTTCGTGCGCCTTCAGCTTGCATGATTTCAACAGCTCAATTTCTTCAGGCTCCCTCCTAAAAATCGTCACTGCCTCCTGCACGTATTCATTCATGATTTTTCACCTCTGCTGCATATTTATAACGCTTCTATAAAGTATGCAATCGCCTAATCAGGTGTGAAAGAGATTGCGAAGCTCAGATTGTGTGTTACAATAATTTGAGCTGCAAAACGGCATGCTGCAGCATCAGCTTGGCGCATCTGAGCGCTGCAGGAGGTGAACGAACATCGATATTTCAATTTGGCAGCTTTTCGTCGGTTTGTTCGTCGGATTATTGGCGGGCTTTTCAAAGACCGGCATCCCCAGCATCGGCATTTTGTCCGTGACGTTGATGGCTCTTGCGTTCGAAACGAAAGCTTCTGTCGGCATCTTGCTTCCGATGCTGATTGTCGGCGATCTGTTCGCCGTTGCCTATTACCGCCGCAAAGCGATTTGGAAGCACTTGTTGGTTTTAATCCCTTGGGTGCTGATCGGCATTATCATCGGATTCTTCGTGCTGGATTGGAGCAATAACCGCATCCTTCAAGTATTGATCGGCGTCATCGTGCTCATTTTATTGTTCATTCATATCGTAAAAAGCCGCTTGGACGAACGCTTGGAACAAATGATAGACAAAGCGCGCTGGTTTTCTCCGCTGCTGGGAGTGCTGGCAGGTTTCACTACGATGATCGGCAACGCTGCAGGAGGCATCATGTCCATTTATTTGCTTTCCAAACGCTTGGATAAAACAGCCTTCGTCGGCACAGGCGCATGGTTCTTTTTATTTGTCAATGTCATCAAAGTTCCTTTCTACTTGCATTTGGGCCTCATTTCGTCCGAGACGCTGATCTTTAACAGCTGGATGGTGCCCGCGATCGTCGCTGGAGCGGTGACAGGCATCTTTGTGCTGAAGCGAATCCCGCAAACGTGGTTTCAGCGCATCGTGATCGCTTTGACGGCAATCGGCGCCATTCGCTTAATCATCGTTTGAAGGCAGACTCGCTTCTTTAGAGCGATCAGCCCTCCGTTTCCGCCAAAGCCAGTAACATGGAATAACGACAACCAGGACAAGAACTAGCACAGGCACCAAACCGGCCATAAAAACGAGCAAGCTTTGCAGCAGCTGCAAAACATGATTGCTGCTTGAAAGCAGGGCGGATTCCATTCTTTCCCCGAGAGAGAGCGGGCCGCTTTTCACCTGCAGCGCCGGCATCGCTCTTTCGTTCAGATGCAAATTGATCGTTGAATAAGCAACGTGATGATCAATATAACGCATCTGGCCTTTGATCCGCTCGATCTCTTCCTGCACTTTCGCTAATTCTTGCGCAAAATGCAGCAGCGCTTCAGACGTGTCCGCATTTTCCATAAAAGAAATGAGGCGGCTTTCTGCCGTTTGCCTCGCTTTCAGACGGGCTTCCAAGTCAACATATTGTTCCGTTGCATCTTCGCCTCTCACGTTTCTTTCGATCGACAAGTATTTTATTTCCTCTAATCGGTGCAAAAATGATTCGAACGCTTCAGAAGGAATTTTCAACACGAAAGATCCGCTGGTGCTGTTTTCGCTGATTTTTTCAGAAAAATTCAATACATATCCCGATGCGTCTGCAACCAAATTTCGCACAGCGGCCTCGCTTTGTTTGAAATCAGTCACTTCCATCTTCACTTCCGCATGATAAATCAGCTTGCGGTTGATTCCTTCCATCGCTGACACGGTGTCGGTTCCCAAGTTAAGCGCATCTTCCCCGTTGATCGGAGACACGGCTTTAACCGGCACCGCCTCCCCGCTCCTGCCCGCAGCAGAACTCGCTTGATCGGAAACGACGGTATTGCTCTGCGTTTTCGCCGATTCACTCGCAGCAAAGCATCCCGAAAACAATAATAAAACGCTTGCAATAACAACGCTGAAAACGACGCGTCTTAGCAGCAGCCATCGATTCACCTGAAGTCCCCCTTTTACACATGCATAAGTTTATTGTCCTCTCCTTCTTTAACGAGCATTTTTTCCAATAAGTTGCAGAACAAAAAAAAGACGCGCATGAATAAAGCTATCCATGACACGTCATGATGATCGAACTTTTTCAAATGGTTGGTCGTTTATTTCACTTTTCATAAACCGTCACACAGACCGGCTGCAAAAGTCCTCCGGTCATGTTCAACGGCGTTAATTTGCCGGAATCAGCATCTCGCCTGTAAGAGATTAAGCTGCCGCTTCCTTGATTGGCCGCGATGACCATCGTTCCGTCAGCCGTAATGGCGAAATTGCGCGGACCTTTGCCTTGCGTAGATGCATGCTCAACAAACGACAACTTCCCTGTACTTGCATCAACTTGATAGACGACGATGCTGTCGTGGCCGCGGTTGGAACCGTACAAAAATTGACCGCATGGCGACAAATGGATATCGGCTGCAGTATTTTCGTCCTTAAATCCTTCCGGCAGCGTAGAAATTTTTTGAATTTCTTTCAAATCGCCGCCGGCAGCATCATATTCATATACGGACACTGTGCTGTCCAGCTCATGGATCACATAAGCATACGGCGCTTTCGGATGAAAGGCCATGTGGCGCGGACCTGCGCCGGGTGCTGTCTCAATCTCGCGATGCAGTTTAAATTTTCCTTGCTCCAATTCGTAGACGTATATTTTATCTGTTCCTAAATCACATGCAAAAATATATTTCGAGCCCAAGCCCGGCTGAATGGAATGCGGATGCGGTCCTTCCTGCCTCGCTTGATTCGGACCGGATCCTTTGTGAGCAGCAGTATCCGAAACAGGTTGAATGTGCCCGTTTTCCACCGGCAATGCCGACACGTTTCCGCCCCGGTAATTGGCAGTCAACAAATGCTTGCCGTCATGAGTCAAGCTGATATAACACGGTCCTGCTCCGTCAACCGGCTGCGTGCTTAACAAAGTCAGCTGTTTCGTATCCGGATCAATGCGATAAGACGCAATACCGCCGGAACCATCAGACAGATTGCAAGTCGAGAACAAATATTGACCGCTCGGATCAATAATTTGGAAGGAGGAATGATCTTCCCCGCTTAAATGCCCTTCACTCTTCCACTCGCCGTTGTCTTTAGACAGATGATAGTAATAGATGCTTTTATTTTCTGGTTCTGCATAAGCTCCAACATACACATGGAAATGATTCTGATTCTGGGTCAATGCATGGAACTCCTTTCTGTTTTTCAAGTGATGCTTTAACTATTGCTTAATATCCTTTAAAATAAAGTCATCTTCAGACGTTTGCATCACATCCATTTTTTGGAAGTGAAAAAATTACATTCGCAGCACGTGGAAATATCTGCAAGAAAAAACGTGTTTGCTTAAATTTGAGGTGATCGAAATCAAAACATTTATTCTAAGAACGATCATTACAGGTTTGTCGCTGTTTCTTGTCGACTGGATTGTTCCCGGCGTAACTTTATCAAGCGTTGCCGCTGCCTTTGCCGCTGCTTTGATTTTAGGATTGATCAATGCTTTTATACGTCCTGTTCTCATCTTTCTTACTTTTCCGATCACAGTCGTTACGCTCGGTGTGTTCCTGCTCATCATCAATGCGCTGACATACTGGCTGACAGCAGCGATCGTCCCGGGATTTGACATCGACAATTTCTTCAGCGCTGTCATCGGCGCATTAATTACAAGCATTGTCGGCTGGGGATTGAACCGAATGATTCAAAGCGGCAAATAAGTCGGCAGATTGGCTCGATAATGCTCGAATGCATATGTAACCCGCCCATGATGACGGACCATTGACATCCCAAGCCATAAAAAACGACATTGCGGAAGATTAGCTGCTGCAACTTCATTTTGCATCCGACTGCAAAATGGCTTCAATGCGCTGCAGCTCTTCTTCGCTGAATTCAAGGTTGTCGAGCGCCTTCACATTTTCTGCAATCTGCGCCGCGCTGCTCGCCCCGATTAACACGGAAGTGACGGTATGATTGCGCAATGCCCAAGCGAGCGACATCTGCGCCAAACTTTGTCCTCGTTCCATCGCCAGCTCGTTCAATGCGCGAACTTTGGCTAATTTGTCCTCGCTCACATCTTTCTCTTTCAAAAAGCCGTGCGGCTTGGATGCTCTCGAACCTGAAGGGATGCCGTCTAAATATTTATTGGTCAACAGTCCTTGCGCCAACGGGCTAAAGGCGATGCTGCCAATGCCTTCCTGCTGCAAATAGGGCAGCAGCGATGCCTCAGGCTCGCGGCGGAACATGGAATAACTCATCTGGTGAATCAGCAAAGGCGTGCCCAATTCTTTCAATATGTTCACAGCCGCTTCCGTTTGCTCCGCATTATAGTTGGAAATGCCGACATAGAGCGCTTTGCCCTGGCGCACAAGATGATCCAGCGCAGTCATCGTTTCTTCCAGCGGCGTATTTGGATCCGGCCGATGATGATAAAATATGTCGACATAATCAAGTCCCATTCGCTTTAAGCTTTGATCCAAGCTGGAAACGAGATATTTTCGGGATCCCCAGTCCCCGTAAGGACCTTCCCACATATAATAACCCGCTTTCGTAGAAATAAGCAGTTCATCCCGATAAGGCTTTAAATCTTGGGCCATGATTTTTCCAAATGTCTCTTCGGCCGTTCCTGGAGGCGGTCCGTAATTGTTGGCCAAATCGAAATGAGTAATGCCCAAATCGAATGCTTTCAACACCATTTCCCGCGACCGCTCGTACACATCAACACCGCCGAAATTGTGCCACAGCCCCAGCGAAATCCCAGGCAGCATGATGCCCGAGCGGCCGCAGCGAAAGTATTTCATTTCTTTATATCGATTTCCATTTGCACTGTAAACCATGCCTGTCCACCTCCGATTGATCATCATTTGCACCCCTATTATAGCACAATTGTTAAATCCTGCATGTTTCCCGGCATCACTGATATGCTATAATTGGAAAATCACTTTGTTAAAAAAAGGGGGAGATCAGCATGCTGCATATCGTGAACGGCGATACCGTCGCGGATCGATTGCGGCAGGTGATTGCACAAGGAGAGGTGATGCCTTGGCGGGAAATTTATGTTGCCGGCCCTGTATTTAAAAATCCCGTCGATCACCATGCATTGCATGCACGCGCTCGCGCCCTGGAACAAATGATGCAAATTCCAGCGGAAACGTATATCGAACAAACGCGGAGTCAAGAGGAGAGATTGACAAAGGCGCTGCAACAAAACGAAGAGATTGTGCTGTGGTTCGAGCATGATTTGTTCGACCAGACGATTTTATGGTATTTGCTGCATCGCCTCCATCAAGCAGAAGCGTCGCTGGATCGGTTATTTTTATTAAGCATCCACGAATTCCCGAATGTCGAGCCTTTCTTTGGCATGGGACAACTGTCCGCAGAGCAATTGAAGACATTAATTGGAACGTGGCGGCCGCTTCAGAGAGAACAACTGGAACTCGGAAGCCGAATATGGCAAGCCTTCGCTTCCACTCGTCCGTTCGAACTGGCGAAACTGCAAAGCGAGGACACCAGCCTTCTTCCCTATGCAAAAGAAGCGATTCATTGCCACCTGCGCCGCTATCCATCGGTCGAAAACGGATTGAACATTATCGAACAAACAGCTTTGCAATTATTGGCTGACAGCCCTCATTTGCCGCACGAACTGTTTCGCAGCGTCACTCATGAGCAGCCGATGTACGGAATGGGAGATCTGGAATTTTGGCATTTATTGCAGCAACTGCAGACATGCAGCCAGCCTTTGATCCAATTCGCCGGCAAAACAAACGTGTCGTTTCCCACATTTACGTATGCAGACCCTGCATTTCAGGAAACGAAGCTGCAGCTGACCGATGCCGGCGCAGCTGTGCTGAGCGGCGCGGATCGCATTCAAATGTGCGGGATCGATCAATGGTTAGGCGGCGTTCACTTGCTCGCGCTGCACGGAAACAATGACGATCAAACGATTTGGCGCTGGGATGACGATGCCCGGCAAATTTGCGCTTGATCGTTGTCCTGTTCATCTTTCACGCCTTCATCTTTCGCATCATCATTCAAATCTTTCATCATGCGC
>CALKAN010000068.1 GCA_937983035.1 uncultured Paenibacillaceae bacterium
AGTTAAGGCAATTGTATCTTGCAAGCCGCTCATATCCCGGAACATTCCGCCGTTTTGAATCGCAGCTAAAATCGCTGCGGTTCCGGCCGGATCCGGCAAGCTGGACGGATTCATAATATTAATGATCGGACTGCTTAACTGACCAGGCGCAACATCTTCATTCGTCGCCCGGCTTCCCGTCTGAATATCCGCAATTTGAGCAGGCTGCAGCGGAATCGGAGAATCTTGCCAATTCCAAAATCTTGTCGCATCCAGCTTCTCTGCGCTGTTGGACCGTCCCAGCACGGCCTCAGCAAACGTGCCGCCAGACGGAAGAGGAATAATATCCTCTTTGGAAACGCCGAGCTGAATGCCGTGTTCTTTCATCCAACTCGCCCATTGCGCATCACTGTTCATATCCGTGTTCATTTTAAACGCCAAATAATTGCCGATGTATCGGATTGGCTGCGGCTGCACCACTTGGGCAACCGGAACTGTTTTTCCATCGACTTCTGTCCCATAACCGGACAACAGCAAAGCAATCTGAGAACTGTCCAAAGAACGGAATATGGCTTGGCTGTAATGCATCTGATTGTCGTTCAAATGTTTCTTTAAATTTTTATTGACGCTGCCGGCGTTGAGCGTGACGACCGTCGTATCGTAAGCATTGCCTTTCGCAACCGTAACGGAAGGCAATTCCACCGGGAACAGCACGCCATTGCGGTTCAACGTTAACGTGACCGTTGCCGTAATGTCCTGTTCTTTGTCGCTGCCTCTTACCGCAATGCTTCTCACTTCGCTTAAGCGCAACGATAAATTTTTCTTGTTTCCTTCAACTGATTCGCCTTGCCGCATATGGAAAATGACATCTAAGGCGACGTTGCCGCCATCAGCTGTGCAATCGACGACGGTCACATCAGAAGGCAAATGAATAGCGGTGCTGTCTTTGCGCAGCACGGGCAAATTCAACAAATTAGATAATCGCGACACTTGATCCGTTTTCCACAGTTGATGGTTCACCAATTGCAGCGCCTGATAAGAGCTGTTGATTTGCAAAATTTGCGATGCGGCATTGATATTCGTGTTGATGATCAATTGATTTGACTGATTATCATCGTTCGTTGAATTCGACTTCAATGTGTTCGCTTTCAAATTTAAATCCACATTTTTTTCGATGAGGCCTTTTCTTAAATCGAGTCCTTTGATTTTGTCCAGAATATCTTTGCGAATGCTCGGCTGATAGATCGAATCGATGATATCGCCGAATTTAAATCCGTCAATTACTTTGTAATTCGTTTCTCTATACGGAGCAATCTCTATGACATCCAAATTGTGCAAAGCTTCTCGCATCTCATGGGACAGTGCATGGCGAATCAGCACGTTTTGAAATCTGCGCACCATCGAATCGTCGTTGAAGTCAATCAGCTTCATCGGAATAAAAATCACTTTGTCGGCTTTCACGATGGACGTTTCAACGCGATACACTTGCACCACTTCATAATACTGAATGGTGAGTGCATGCATGTGATTGTAGTTGGCAATGACGCGAGTGCTGACTTCTTCATGCTCGGTTTGGGATACTTCCTTAACTACGGATGCGCGGCGGCTGCGGCTGCTGTGTGCATGCTGGTGGGTCCGATCATTGACGTTCTGCAGCATTTCGCTGCCAATTTCTCTGTGTCCGAACGAAGTGGAATAACTTTCAGAACTCGCTTGAGAACTGGCCGTGCTGAACGTATGCCCCACGGATCCGCTCGGACCGCCCAGCAATCCGCCCAAAGGCGCAGATGCTTCAAAGGCTTCGGACATGCCTGCTTCCGTCGAAAAACTGCTGCTCTTTGATCCAGAAAACCCGCTTTGCGCTTCATTTGCAACTGCTTGCGTGACTTCGCTGATCGAGCGGTTATGGGACATCTCATTGCTTAAGCTGTCCGATTCCCCGATCGTTTCCGTCTTACCGGCACGGCGCTTTCTAGTCCAGTCACTGACCCCAATCCTCGC
>CALKAN010000069.1 GCA_937983035.1 uncultured Paenibacillaceae bacterium
CCTTTTTAAAAGATGGATCTCATTATTGAAGAGTTATTGAAGCGTTTTCTTTCTATTATAGCAAAAAAAATAAAGCGCTTTATGATAGGAGTTGGAGCAAAATAAACTGAGTGAGTAAAATGTTTGTGGGCGGAAAATTTAAAAAATTGGTGAAAATTAGGTAAAAAGCATAGAAAAAGGCTTCCCTTCTTGGTAGAGTGTATCGACGAAAACCACACTTAGGAAGGTGAAGCCTTATGAAACAGTTTAGCATGAATTTGCCTACTTTAAAAGAAGTTGCTTAAAAATGAGCAAATTTGCATGTAATATTTCTTGTTTATATATGATACGTTTATATAAACATATTTTCCACTATCTGGGTGAATAAATTGGAAATAGAGTTGGTTCACAACATGAATAAAGGGAAGTTTTAGCAACAAAGATGCCAAGGAGTTGATCAAGATGAGGAAAAAAATATATCACGGCGCAGCTTTTTATCCTGAATTGTGGAATGAAGAAGTGATCGAACAAGATATTCAAATGATGAAGGAAGCCGGGATTAATGTGGTGCGGATCGGTGAATTTGCCTGGTCTGTCATGGAACCGGAAGAGGGCAAGATTGACCTGAGCTTCTTTGTGGATATCATTCATCGGTTATATGAAAACGGGATCGAAACGGTGATGTGCACGCCAACCCCGACTCCGCCTATTTGGTTTACGCACGGTCATCCGGAACGCATGATTGTGGATGAGCGAGGGACCGTCATGGGACATGGAGCCAGGCAGCATGCTTGCACGAACAATCCGTATTTCCGGGAGCGGGCTGCCATCATTACGGAGCACATTGCCAAAGCGATCGGACCGCTTCCGGGCGTGATCGGATGGCAGATTGACAATGAATTTAAAGCGCACGTCTCCGAATGCATGTGCGAAACGTGCAAACGTTTGTGGCATGAATGGCTCAGAGAACGATACGGCGATATCGAAACATTAAATGAAGCCTGGGGCACTCATATATGGAGCCAATATTATCAAAGCTTTGAACAAGTGCCGCAGCCGGGACCGGCGCCGTTTTTGCACAACTCCTCATTGAAAACGATGTACCAGTTGTTTTCTATGGAGAAGATCGCTGAATTTTGCGATGAGCAGGCAAGCATCATTCGGAAATATTCCGATGCGCCCATTACGCATAACAGCAGCATCGCTTTCAGCGTCGACAATGAGCGGCTGTTTCGGAACTTGGATTTTGCTTCTTTTGATACTTATGCCAATATTCACAATACGCCTGCTTATTTATTGAATTGCGATTTATTCCGAAACTTCAAGAAAGGCCGCGATTTCTGGATCATGGAGACGAGCCCGTCCTATGCTGGATCGTTGGAAAGTCATGCCATCCCTCATCCTAACGGGTATTTGCGAGCCGAAGCAGCGGCTGCTTATGCTCTGGGCGCGGAAGCTTTTTGCTATTGGCTGTGGCGCCAGCAGCGGACAGGATGCGAACAGCCGCACAGTTCAGTCATCAGTGCCTGGGGAGAACCTGCGGTCGGTTATGACAATGTGCTCGAAGTTGAAAAGGCGCGAAAAGCGCTCGAGCCGGTGCTGTTGTCTTCGAGACCTGTTCAAGCAGAAACAGCGATGACGTACTCGGATCGCGCCAAAGCGTTTTTGAAAACAGAACCGCACCGGAATTTGAATCATCGCGGGCTCGTTACGTCATTTTACGAACGGATGTTATCTCTCGGCATACACCGCGATCTCATTCCGGAAGGGGCGGAATTAGACGGATATAAGCTGTTGTTTACACCGTTTATTCATTATTTGTCTCCTGAGTATGCAGCGCGGGCCGTCGAATTCGTTGAGCGAGGAGGCATATGGGTAGTCGGTCCGCTGACCGGAGATCGGACAGAACATCACACGGTTCACACGGATGCAGCATTGGGTGAATTAGAGTCCATTGCCGGGGTGAAGACCGTGCATATGTATCCGATGGACGGTTCCGGCACGATCGGACAAGCTTTCGGCATGACGGCGCCGCTCAGCATGTACAGCGCAGTGTTTGAACCGAAGCAAGCAGAAGCCGTGGGCGTGATCACCGAAGGATTAACTCCAGGCAAAGCATTCATTACTGAGGCGAAGCGCGGCCAAGGGAAAATCGTGATGCTCGGATCGATGCCGGCCGGCGATGAAGGGGATGCGATGCTGAAGCGATTGATCGATCATTATGCGGATGAGGCCGGTGTTGCATTGCGCACGGATGTTTCAACGGGAACGATCGCGGCGCCGAGGCGCATGGACAGCGGCGAGATGGTGTGGATCATCGTCAATATGGACGGAAAAGGCGGCAGCGTCACGCTGCCGGAGGCAGGCCTTGATTTGCTTGCAGAAGAAATGATCCCTGCCGGCAAAATTGAAGTGGGGGGGTTTGATTTTCGCATCATTCAATTTCCGCATTAGAGATTTGAATGCGCAAATCGATTTCAAAAAAAGAGGGAGTCAGGCTGCGGATGGCAGCCCCTCCCTTTTGATTTATCAAGCTGGAAAGCGATCGAGTTTTGCAACGTTTACGGCGCAGTTCGCCGCAATCCTTTGATCAGCTCATTGACGGCCAGCGGGATCAAGGCGAGCAGCAACACGAGTCCCCAATCGAAGAGGGACAGAAATTGCAGCTTGAATGCGGAAGCTAAGAACGGCACGGATACGACGATGAATTGCAATAACAATCCGATGACGATCGCTCCAATTAAATATTTGTTGCTGAACAAACCGATCGCAAATATAGAGCGGTCCGCGCTGCGCATCGAGAGTGAATAGAACAGCTGCGAAGCTGCCAGCACGACAAATGCCATCGTGCGGGCATAGCTCAGCACTTCGTCTGGAATGTCGCTCGATCCGAGGCTGTAGGCATGTTCATGCAGCCCCCAATAAAAGGCAAACAGCGTGACGCTTCCGACCAGCACCCCGCCGATGACCGCCCGCATGGCCGCGCCTTTCGCAAAGAAACTTTCATGCGGCGGGCGCGGCTTTTCTTTCATGACGGACTTGTCTTCAGGGTCCACTCCGAGCGCAATCGCCGGCAGCGTATCCGTCACCAAGTTAATCCATAAAATTTGGGTGGCTAACAGCGGCACCGGCCAGAAGAACAGCACGGCAGCCAGAATGGCGATTACTTCCCCCAAGTTGCAAGAAAGCAAAAACACGATCGATTTTTTTATATTGTTATATATGTTTCGGCCTTCGCGAACGGCATGGACAATCGTGGAAAAATTGTCGTCCGTTAAAATCATGTCGCTGGTGCCTTTCGATACGTCTGTGCCGGTGATGCCCATGGCGACGCCGATGTCGGCATGCTTCAACGATGGAGCGTCATTGACGCCGTCTCCGGTCATGGACACGATATGGCCGTGGCTTTTGAATGCTTTGACAATTTTTACTTTGTGCTCTGGGGACACCCTGGCGAACACTCGGTACTTTTCAATGTTTTGCGCAAACGATTCATCCGTATGTTCGTCGATCTCCGCTCCAGTCATGCATTGATCGATCGATTCAGCGATGCCCAGCTCTTTGGCGATGGCAAAGGCGGTGTTTTTATGGTCGCCGGTAATCATGATCGGAGTGATCCCTGCAGCTTTCGCTTCGCGGATCGAGTCTTTCACTTCCATGCGGGGCGGATCGATCATGCCGACGAATCCGATCAAGGTAAGCTCTTTTTCCATTTCTTCAAGTTCGATCTTCGCATCCGCATCTTTATAAGCGGCGGCTAATACGCGCAAAGCTTGATCGGACATCGCATCCGCCGCTTGCAAATAGTGTTTCTTTAACTCGTCTGTCAGCGGCACTGCTTCTCCATCCACTAACGCACTCGTGCAAATGTTCAGCAGCCGGTCGATCGCGCCTTTCACATGCACCCGATGCCCTTGTTCCATTTCATTGAGCGTAGACATGACTTTTCGCTCGGAGTCGAATGGACGTTCAGCAATTCTTGGAAAGTTCGCGTCCAGATCTTTTTTGTTCATCCCATTGCGCGCTCCCCATGCCACCAACGCCACTTCGGTTGGATCTCCGGTTCCTTGTCCGTCTTCGTATGTGGCATCAGAGCAAAGCACGAACGTTTGGATGAGCTGCTTCTCCAACTGATCCGGCTGCAAATCTCCCTCTGCAGGAACTTTGCGAAGCCGATCTTTTATGTAGTGCTGCACGACTGTCATTTTGTTCTGAGTCAAAGTGCCCGTTTTGTCGGAGCAGATAATATTGACCGAGCCTAATGTTTCCACTGCGGGCAGTTTTTTTACAATCGCGTTAAAACGCGACATGCGCGTCACTCCGAGCGCAAGCACGATGGCAACGATGGCCGGCAGGCCTTCCGGAATCGCGGCGACAGCCAAGCTGATGGAGGTCAGGAACATTTCGAACAGATCTCTTCCTTGCAGGAGGGAGATAATAAAGATTAGGGCGCAGATGCCGATTGCGATGAAGCCGAGCGTTTTGCCGAGCTCTTCCAATCTTTGCTGAAGCGGGGTCAATTGTTTCGCATCTTCGTTCAGAATGCCGGCGATTTTGCCCATTTCCGTCTTCATGGCTGTGGCGACAGCAATGCCTTCTCCGCGGCCGTAAGTGACCAGCGTGGACATGAATGCCATGTTCGCGCGGTCTCCGATCGGCGTTTTCGGATCATCGAGCACAAGCTCCGCTTTTTTTTCAGATGGAAGCGACTCTCCCGTGAGCGCGGATTCCTCGATCTGCAAATTGACGCTCTCTATGAGCCGCAAATCCGCCGGCACGTATCTGCCTGCATCTAAAATGACGACATCGCCCGGCACCACTTCTTTGGAGTCGATTTCCACGATGTCGCCGCCGCGCCTGACGAGCGTCTTCGGGCTGGACATTTGCTGCAAAGCTTCCATCGCTTTTTCAGCTTTATGTTCTTGAAAGACGCCGATGGCGGCATTGATCAAGACGACGAGCAAGATGATGATCGAATCGACAAATTCGCCGATCACCAGAGTGATCAGCGCCGCGCCGAGCAAAACGTAAATGAGCATATCTTTCATCTGTGCGAAAAAAGAGGCGATGAGACTCGGTTTTTTCTTCCCTTCCAACTGATTTTCGCCGTATTCCTGCAGTCGTTTTTTCGCCTCCGCAGCGGTTAATCCGGTCGCGGGGTCCACTTGCAGCATTTCCGCAACTTTGTTGGCTGATTGTGTAAACATCATGCTGTCACCACCGATTACTCGAATTATTTTTAAGCATATTTTGAATGGTGTTATTATATCACACGATGGAAATTTTATGTAATCATTTCGGTTGTCGTTTTTGACGGATTTGTAAATTTAACTTTATGTTTACACTGGGGAAACGCAGCGTTAATCCTCGTTGATTATACTGGGGCCGTAATGATCATGGAAAGAAGAGGATGATGCATGGTGTTAAGATTATGGACAAACATGTTGCTTCTGATTGTACTGATTGTTGCAGCAGGCTGCGGGCAGATGGAAACAGCCGAGGTTCAACATGATGAAAAACGGCCGGCGGCAATTTCGATTGAGACTGAAAAAGTTGAGGCGGAAACTTTACCTGATTATGCAGCTGACACGACGCCTGTCACGTTAGATTTTGCCGTTCATCTGCCGATCAATGAAGAGTTTGAGTGTTTATACATTGAACCTGTCACGAAGAAATATCCCCATATTACGTTGAACATGGAAAGAGTAAGCAATTTTGCCAAATATGACGAACTCCTTGCGGCAGGACAAGTGCCGGATCTTTACATCTCTTTCAACGGGAACATGCCGGGCTTGAAAGACCGGGGGATTAATATGGATATGAAGGACATTTTTGAGCAGCAAGGATTTGATCTTTCTCGGTTCCAGCAAAATTATTTGGATGATATTCAATATGCAGCGGTCGAGGAAGGAGAACTGTACGGACTGCCGATTGAAGCAGCCTTTCATGCCCTTTATTACAATAAAGACATTTTCGATCAGTTCGGCGTTGCTTATCCGAAAGACGGCATGACGATGGAAGAAGCGCTGGAACTGGCCAGACAGTTGACGCGAGTGGTTGATGGAGTACAATACCGGGGCTGGGACATTGCCAGCATCGTAAGACTGGCTCAGCCGCTTGGTTTGGAATATGTGGATCATGATACGGAATTGGCGATCGTTGCCAGCGAAGGATGGAAGCGCGTATTTGAATTGGGCAAAGCGATTTATTCCATACCCGGCAATGCGCCTTCTGAAGATGCAAGCAAAAATAGATTGAATGGGTTTATGACAGACCGCACCATTGCGATGTTGAACGAGACGAGCAAATTTTCGCAATTGAAAGAGGCGGAGCAGAACGGTCTCAACTGGGATGTCGCTCAACATCCTTATTATGAGGAAAGACCGAATGTTTACGGAAATTCTACCGTATATATGATCGGAGCTGTTCCGACAACCGAACATATGAATCAAGTGCTGCAAGTCATTGAAGTGTTCACTTCCGACGAAGTGCAGATGGAAGTTTCCAAGTCTGGCCGTCTTTCTCCGCTCAACAATGCAGATGTTCAGAACGCTTTCGGTCAAGGAGATCCTGCTTTGGCGAACAAAAATCTGGCCGGCATTTTGAAAGGAACGCCTGTAAAGTATCCCATTTATTTGTACAGGGAAATTGCCGAACCGATGACGAACAGGAAATTTAATGAATTTCTTGAAAGCTCTAAAGATGTGAATATGGTCCTGAAAGAATTAGAGGAAGAAATCAATCTCGCGATTGAATCAGAGAAGAGATAATAAGAGAAGTTAAAAAGAAATTGTGCTAAGGAATTGATAAAAACACTGCTGTTATAGAAACTGAAGCAAGAGCCAGCCAAGTCATTCAAGAAATTGGCGAATTATAATGAATAAAAAGAGAGTGCAATTCGGGCGGCTTGTAAAGCTGCCTGAATTTTTTATGATCATTTGAAACACGCGGAACAATCGGAGCAATAAGCGGGCAATGAAGCAGGAAGTTGAACATTGACGTGGAATAAGAATAACCGGAGGAGGGATTCAATTGATTTATTGCGGAATGAGTGAATTAGAAATTACGCCGCCGCTCGGCAGCACAATTCCAGGCTATTTCACCGATCGCAAATCGACGGGCATCATGGATCCGTTGTTCGTCAAAGCTTGGGTTGTTGAATCAGATGAGCGAGCGTTTGCATTCGTCGTATTGGATGTGCTGCTGATTACGAGTGATCTGACTGAGAAAATTCGGCGCAGAGCAGCGAAGTTGTCGCCGATCCTGCCCGAACATGTGATGGTTTCGGCGACGCATACGCATACTGGTCCGCCGGTGTCAACGACGACTTACTATCAGGCAGATGAAGCGTATAAAGAATGGCTGGTGAAGAAAGCAGCGGATGCAATCGTGCTGGCATACGAGAAGAGAGAAGAGGCACAGATCGGGTACGGCATAGGCCATGAGGGAGAGATCGCATTTCATCGGCGCTATTTCATGAAAGACGGGACGCTGCAAACGAATCCAGGCATCGGCAATCCGAATGTCGATCGGCCTGCCGGACCGATCGACCCGCAAGTTTCGGTGATTCGGATCGACAATAAGGACGGGAAACCGCTTGGGGTGGTGACGAACTATGCGCTGCATACTGACACCGTGGGCGGAACGTTGTACAGCGGGGACTTTCCTGGAGAATTGTCGGCCGTAATCAAGAAGGTGCTCGGACCTGAAGCGGTGAGCATGTTTATGATGGGGGCAAGCGGCAACATCAATCATATCGATGTGCTTGGCACCGGCAAACTGGGGGATGTGAGAAGGCCGCACATTCACCAAAAGATTGGCCGAATCTTAGCCGGGGAAGTGCTGAAAGTAAGAGAGAAAATTGCGGTGACGGACCGAGCGCCGGTTCAGTCGATTCGAGCTGAGCTCACATTCCGGTATCGGCAGCCGACGCAGCAGGAAGTGGACGAAGCGAAGAAAGCGCTTCAGGAGTCGTCTCCGGATGAAGTGGAGCATAATTTCGCTAAGGAACTGCTGCAAGCTTACGAAAGCGGAGAAGGCGAAGTTTCTGCTGAAGTCCAAGTTGCCCGCATCGGCGATATTGCCGTAGCCGGAATTCCTTCTGAAATTTTTGTAGAATTTGGGCTGCAATTGAAAGAAGCCTCGCCGTTTCCGATCACGATCATCAATGAATTGTGCAACGGGTCTCCCGGGACATATTTATGCACGCGTGAAGCTTATGAACAGGGCGGTTATGAGCCGAAGATTACGTCGAATAATCGTCTGCAGATTGATGCCGGAGAAATGGTCATAAGCAAGGCGATCGAATTGCTGCGAGCTTTAGCTTGATTTGCATGGCAGATCTGCTCATAACGGCATCATTCAATCCCCCATGTCAGTCTGGTGACTCGGGGGATTGTTGATATCTGAAAGATGGATCGATCAGCCAACGGATTTACAAAGCGCGAACAATATTGTAAAGTTTTTACAAGGAAACTCCTGGGAGTTGTCCTTTCGCTGATTTAAATTTTGAAGAAAAATGAA
>CALKAN010000070.1 GCA_937983035.1 uncultured Paenibacillaceae bacterium
ACATTTTCCTTTTCCAATATTCCTTGCCGCGCCAGTTCCACAGCCATGTTCAAGCCGGTTTGCCCGCCGAGTGTCGGCAGCAATCCGTCCGGCCGTTCTTGCCGAATGATCTGGGTGATAAATTCCGGCGTGATCGGCTCAATATATACTTTATCCGCCATGTTCGTATCCGTCATAATCGTAGCTGGATTGCTGTTGATCAGAACGACTTCCAGCCCTTCTTCTTTCAGCGCTTCGCAAGCTTGGGTGCCGGCATAATCGAACTCTGCCGCCTGACCGATCACAATCGGCCCGGAACCGATCACGAGTATTTTTTTTAAATCATGATTTTTAGGCATGATGCATTTCCCCTTCCCATGCTTCTGCGAGCTGAACTTGACGCGGTTTCTGCGGATTGCGGTTCTTATATTCATCGATCATGTCCAAAAATTCATCGAACAAATTGCTCGGATTTCCCGGACTGATCACTGCTTCCGGATGATACTGCACAGAGATTGCAGGAGCATGTTTATGTTTCAATCCTTCAATCGATTGATCATTGTTGTTCACATGCGTAATCTCAAGGTCTGTTCCGGCGATCGATGATTCGGTCACCGCATAACCGTGGCTTTGCGAAGTAATGAAGCAATGTCCTGACGCCAAATCTTTCACTGGATGATTGTTGCCGCGATGGCCGAATTTCATCTTTTCCGTATCTGCGCCGCAAGCAAGAGCAAACAGCTGGTGGCCGAGGCATACGCCGCAAATCGGGATTTCGCCGATCAGCTGACGGATCGTTTCAATCGCTTGCGGCAAGTGCTTAGGATTGCCCGGTCCGTTAGACAGCATGATTCCGTCGGGATGCAATTTGCGAATGTCATCCGCTGCCGTATCATAAGGCACGACGACGACATCGCAGCCTCTTTTTAACAAACCATTCAAAATGCCGCGTTTAGCCCCGTAATCGATGAGCACGATCCGATGTTTGTCGCCGGGCACGATATATTTCTCTTTGGTTGAAACTCTCGCGACATGATCTTCCGGAAGGTGGAAGGCAACCAAACGCTCTTTCAGCGCCTCGATCGGTTCGTTCGATGTCGTAATGATGCCTTTCATCGTTCCCCGCTGGCGCAAAATCCGAGTCAGCATGCGCGTATCGATGTCAGAAATCCCGGGGATGTCGTATTCTTTAAGCAGCTGATCCAAGGAATATTGCGCGCGCCAATTGCTGGGCATCTCTTCATGTTTGCGCACGACGATCCCTTGAATGTATGGGCGGATCGATTCGAAATCATCGCGATTGATGCCGTAATTGCCAATGAGCGGATAAGTCATCGCAACGATTTGCCCGTAATTGGAAGGATCGGAAAGCATCTCTTGATACCCTGTCATGCCGGTATAAAAAACAACTTCTCCCATCGCGGCAGATGTGCTCCCAAACGCTGTGCCGTCTTCTAACAGCAATCTTGCTTGCATGGTTTTCTCACTCCTTTAACTTATGTCCGATCGTTTCTGAGCTGTTTCACGCATTTGGCAAAGGCCGAAGCGGCCTTCGCCGTCGTTTTGGATCATCGAGTCAGCTTTTGCGGCCGGCATCTAATTTTTATGCGACCAAACTACATTTCCCGCAACGAACGTTAATACTGGCCACCCTTGCAGTTTCCAGCCTGTGAAAGGCGTATTTTTCCCTTTGGATAAGAACGTGCTCGGATCCACTTCCTGCTCCATTTCCAAGTCAATCACCGTTAAGTCTGCAGCGGCGCCCGGTTCCAAGCGGCCTTTATCGAGCCTGAATACTTGAGCAGGAATTTCGGTCATCCGCTTCAGCAAAAAGTCCAGCGTCCATCTGCCTGTTTTCACGAAATGCGTGTACAGCAGCGGAAACGCGGTTTCGAATCCGGTAATTCCAAACGGCGCTTTTTCCAGTCCAAGCGCCTTCTCTTCTGCACTGTGTGGCGCATGGTCTGTCACGATAAAGTCAATCGTTCCATCTTCCAGCCCTTCGATGACAGCTTGCACATCTTGCGGAGACCTGAGAGGCGGATTCATCTTCCAATTCGCATCCAGCGAAGGGATGTCCTCATCGGACAATATTAAATGATGCGGACAAACTTCCGCGGTGACGCGGATGCCGTGTGCTTTCGCATCTCGAATCAGGCGAACGGACTGGGCTGTGCTGACATGGCAAACATGATAATGTACTCCAGTCGCTTCTGCGAGCAAAATGTCACGTGCGACATGGATCGATTCCGATTCATTCGGAATGCCGATCAGCCCGTGTTTTTCTGCGAACTTTCCTTCCGTGACCGCTGCGCCAGGTGCAAGAAGCGAATTCTCTTCACAGTGAGCAACGATCGGAACGTCTAAGGAGGCAGCCAGTTTCATCGCTTCTTTCATGACGAACGCGTTTTGCACGCCGACGCCGTCATCCGTAAAACCGATCGCGCCGGCTTCCTTCAATGCTGCAAAGTCAGTCAGCGTCTCGCCCTTCTGATCAACCGTAATCGCAGCATACGGAAGCACTTCTACGGCCCCTTCTTCCTTCGCTTTGTTCAAAACGTATTGGATTGTCTCCACGTCTCCGGTCACTGGATTCGTGTTCGGCATGCAGGCAACTGTCGTGAAGCCTCCTTTGGCAGCTGCGAGCGTTCCGGCGGCAATCGTTTCTTTATGCTCAAATCCCGGTTCGCGCAAATGAACGTGCATGTCAATAAATCCAGGCGAGATCAGTTTGCCGTCTGCTCGAATCACTTCGTCTGCCTCTGTCGGAGAAGCTTCTTCAGGATTGCAAATTTGCTCGATGCGCCCGTCTGCGATCTTTATTTCTTTTCGCTGCAGCGAATTGCTTTGCGGATCCCATATTTGTCCGCCGATGATCCATTTGCTCATCTTTTCTCCACTCCTTTTATTCAATCATTCAACTGAGCGCCCGCTCTAATACCGCCATGCGAATCGGCACGCCGTGCTGCATTTGCGTAAATATTTTGGATCGAGGATGCTCGACAAGTTCACTGTCGATTTCCACGCCTCTGTTTACAGGCGCTGGATGCATAATGATTGCGTGAGGCGCCAGCCGCTCCGCTCGTTCCACCGTCAGCCCGTATTCTCTGCGATAATCTTCCGCTGACTTTATCATTCCCTTCTCGTGCCTTTCTAATTGCACCAGCAGCATCATCACGACATCGGCCTTCAGCGCTTCGTCGATCGAAACGTAGGAAGCATATTCGCTCAACTCCGGCGCTTGCATGTTCGGCGGCGCGCACAAAACGACGTCTGCCCCCATCGCCCGCAGTCCCCACAAGTTTGATCTGGCCACGCGGCTGTGCAGCACATCGCCGATGATCGCTACTCTCAAGCCTTTCACATGTCCAAAATGTTTCATCATCGTATAAATATCAAGCAAGGCTTGCGTCGGATGTTCATTGTTCCCGTCACCGGCGTTGATCAGCGGAACGCTGATTTTTTCTGCCATTTCCTGCAACAGTCCGATCGGCTTTAACCGAATGACGCCAATGTCGATTCCCATCGATTCCAAAGTCCGGACGGTATCGTAAATCGATTCCCCTTTTTGCACGCTGGATACGGCGGCGCTGAAATTCAGCACTTGCGCGCCTAATCTTTTTTCCGCGATTTCGAAAGAAAAACGCGTGCGCGTGCTGTTTTCAAAAAACATATTCGCAACAAAGCGATTGTGCATCTTATTCGTCACTTTTGCGGGATAGTTCTCCCAATATGCAGCGCGATTTAAAATGCTTTGAATTTCGGATTGGTTCATTCCCTTCAAACCAATTAAATGACGGTCTGTGCGAACTTTCATCATTGCCATTGCAATCGGACTCCTTTACGATAGGATGGTTACGCGGTCAAACGGATCGATTTCCGTCAGCGCAACTTCAATTTTTTCTTTTTTGCTGGTAGGCACGTTTTTTCCTACATAATCCGGACGGATCGGCAGCTCCCTGTGCCCTCTGTCCACCAGTACGGCGAGTTGGATCATGCGCGGCCGCCCCAGATCGATTAAAGCGTCCATCGCAGCCCGCACCGTTCTCCCTGTATACAATACATCGTCGAACAGAATCACTTTTTTGTCATGAATATCGATGGACAGATTCGGCGGGGCATTGGTCATATCTTTCTTTCCGTCGTCGCGATACCGCGTAATGTCCAACTCGCTCCACGGAACTTCTGCTTGCTCAATGTGACGAATGCGTTCCGCAATGCGTTTCGCCAAATAGATCCCTCTCGTGCGAATTCCAATCAATACGCAATCTTCAATCCCTTTGTTTCTTTCCACAATTTCATGCGCGATGCGAGTCAGCGCTCTGCGAATCGCCGCTTCATCCATAATGATCTTCGGAGCGGCCGCCATGATCATTCCTCCTTTATCAACAAAAAACTCCTTGCCCTGAGGGCAAGGAGTCGAATGTCCTGCTTCGATTGCAGCAAAATTGGGTTGACGGCATTGCGCGGGCGTCCGCTGCCTTTGCTTCGCTTGCTTAAGAGGACATTTGCGCCGTCCCCAATTTGACAGCAATTCAGCACAACGAGGCTCTCTGCACGCGCTG
>CALKAN010000071.1 GCA_937983035.1 uncultured Paenibacillaceae bacterium
ATCCGCGAAAGAAGTTAATGATCAACTTCGCGAGGGCGAAATCGCCATCTATACGCGCGATTACGGCGTGCGCCAAGGCTTCTTTGATATTGACCCGCGTCCGCTGCAAGGAGATGACTTGCAAGTCATTGTCGAGCGGATTAAACAAATTGCAGGAGGGAAATAAAGATGTCCATGAACAGCAAACGTTTGTACAAAGGGCGGGCAGCGCTGAACGTGCTTGCCGGCAGCATCGAAAATGCCAAGGAAATATTTGAAACTGCGTCTGGACATGTTCTTGTAGGCGTGCTTTCCAAACATTATCCGAATGCCGAAGAAGCAGCCGCAGCGATGATGAAGTACGGCGAAGCAATCGATGACGCGGTATCGATCGGGCTCGGTTCCGGCGATAGCCGCCAGGCTGCTGTAGTGGCGGAAATTGCGAAGAAATATGCAGCGAATCATATTAATCAAGTGTTTCCCGCCGTCGGCGCAACGCGGGCGAATCTGAACGGACAAGCAAGCTGGATTAACAGTCTCGTTTCACCGAGCGGCCGACCGGGATATGTCAACATTTCTACCGGCCCGCACAGCGCGGAATCGGAGCCGGCAGTCGTTCCGGTCAAAGCCGCGATCGCTCTTACGCGCGACATGGGCGGAAATGCGCTGAAATATTTTCCGATGAAAGGATTGGAACTGGAAGAAGAGTATCGGGCCGTTGCGCAAGCTTGCGGCGAAGAACAGTTTGCACTGGAACCGACCGGCGGCATTACGCTGGAAAATTTCGAGCCGATCGTCCGCATTGCGCTGGAAGCCGGTGTTCCGGTCGTGATTCCGCACGTCTATTCCTCGATTATCGATTCGGAGACGGGGGACACGAGAGCAGAAGATGTGCGCACGCTTTATGAGAAGTTGAAATCGCTGGTGGATGCGTATGCGTAAACGAATTGCTGCGTTTGGGGAAGTGATGATGCGGCTGCAGGTTCCCGGTTACGAAACGCTTGCGCAGGCGAATACGCTGAAATATACGTTTCCAGGAACAGGGGTGAATGTGACAGCCGCTTTATCCCGATTCGGCTTTGAAACGTTCATGGTCACGACGCTGCCGGACAATCCTTTAGGCGATGCCGCCGCTGCGTATTTGCGCAAGCTGGGCATTTCAACGAAATTCGTTCGTTTCAGCGGTCAATATTTAGGCATGTATTTTTTAGAAAACGGCTTTGGCGCTCGGCCCGGCCGGGTCACATATACGAACAGGCTCACCAGCAGTTTCAATCAAGCGCCGGCGGACGCCTATGATTTTGAACAGATCGCTGAAGAAATAGATATCGTTCATATTTGCGGCGTCACTCTAGCGATGAATGACAATGTGCGCGAGCAGATGAAGCGGTTTGCGCAAGCAGTGAAAGCAAAAGGCGGATACGTTATTTTTGACAGCACTTTCCGGCCGTCGCTGTGGGGATCAGACGGACATGCAAAAGCGCGGCCGCATTATGAACAAATGCTGGAACTGGCAGATCTGGTCATGTTAAACGAAAAAGACGCCATGCTGACCTTAGGCATGGAAACAACCCGCACGGACCGGAAAGAACAGCTCATGGAGCTGATTCCGCAAGCAGCCAAACAGTATAACATTCAAGTGGCAGCGGGCACGCATCGCACCGTAAATCCGGATCTGACGCATACGATTCAAGGCTACATGTACAAAGACGGCCAATTTGTCTTCTCGGACAAACTCACTTTTCCTGTGCTGGACCGCATCGGTGCAGGGGATGCTTACATGACCGGAATATTGCATGGAGAATTGACAGGCAAGACGCCTCAGCAGACGGTCGATTTTGCGGCAGCGGCAGCGATGCTCGCGCATGCAGTGGAAGGCGATGCGCCGATTTCGACGCCGGCTGAAATTGAGCAAGCGATGACCGGCGGCATGCAAGATGTCAAGCGATGACGCTGATTTCGGCTGTTTTTTCTAATGTCGAACGATCGATGAAAACGCTCAGGAAATCATTTGGCATTTGCCCAAAAAAGGGTATAATGGTAAAAGTATAATCATGACATCAACATCATTACCTGAGAGGAGATTGTTCGATGGAGTACAGAATTGAAAAAGATACGTTGGGCGAAATGAAAGTCCCTGCGGACAAGTATTGGGGAGCCCAAACCCAGCGCAGCTTGCTCAATTTCCCGATCGGATGGGAAAAGATGCCGATTGAAATTATCCGCAGCTTTGCTGTGCTGAAAAAATGCGCTGCAATCGTGAATGAAAAGCTGGGCAAGCTCGAGCCGGAAAAGGCAAAAGCAATTGTGCAAGCAGCCGATGAAGTGTTAAACGGCGAATTGGACGAGCATTTTCCGCTTGTCGTATGGCAAACCGGCAGCGGCACGCAATCCAATATGAACATGAATGAAGTGCTGGCTTATCGCGCCAACCAAATTCTTGTCGAATCGGGCAGCTCTTTGAAAGTGCATCCGAATGACGACGTTAACATGTCACAAAGCTCAAATGATACGTTCCCAACCGCGATGCATATTGCAGCAGTCACGGTTTTGGAAGACAAAGTGATTCCGGCCATTCAAAAAATGAAAGAAACGCTGAAGCAAAAGTCGGAACAATTTGCACATATTATTAAAATCGGACGCACGCATTTGCAAGATGCGACACCGCTTACGCTGGGCCAAGAAATCAGCGGCTGGCATCGCATGTTGGAAAAGTCCGAAGCGATGATCGTTCAAAGCATCGAACCTCTTCGCGAACTTGCGATTGGCGGCACGGCTGTGGGAACAGGCATTAACGCGCATCCGAAATACGGGGACATGACCGCAGAAGAGATCAGCAAGGAAACCGGCAAGAAATTTACGAGCGCGGTGAACAAGTTCCATTCGCTCACCAGCCATGACGAGCTCGTTTTCAGCCATGGCGCGCTCAAAGCGCTGGCTGCAGACTTAATGAAGATCGCCAATGACGTGCGCTGGCTGGCCAGCGGTCCGCGCAGCGGAATCGGTGAATTGACGATTCCTGCGAATGAACCGGGAAGCTCGATCATGCCCGGCAAAGTCAATCCGACGCAAAGCGAAGCGATGACGATGGTCGTTTGTCAAGTGATGGGCAATGACGCTGCCATCGGATTTGCTGCAAGCCAAGGCAACTTTGAGTTGAACGTATTTAAACCGGTCATTATTTACAACTTCTTGCAATCTGCGAAATTGTTGTCCGATGCGATGCATGCGTTTAACGACAAGTGCTTGGTCGGCCTAGAGGCGAATGAAGAGACAATCCGGAAACATGTGGAAAATTCTTTGATGCTGGTTACGGCTTTGAACCCGCATATCGGCTATGAAAACGCAGCGAAGATTGCAAAGCTCGCTCATGAAGAAGGCACCACATTGAAAGAAGCGGCATTGAAGACAGGTTTGTTGACAGAAGAGCAATTCGACCAGTATGTAAGACCGGAAGAAATGATCCGTCCGAAAGAATAAACGGCTGATGCGTTTGAAAGCAGAATGACTCCGGCTTGAGGCCGGAGTCATTTTCACTGCAAGATGCCCTTTGCAACGTGCACTTGCAACCTGCAATGAAAGGTGGATGAAGCTGATGGCAATCGGGGTAGTGCTTGTTGAAGTATGCGACCGCAATGCAATAATGAAAGCAGATCTGGAAAGTTTGGAACAAAAATATCCGGAAGCAGCGGTGCTGGAGACAAATTGCATCAATATGTGCAATCTTTGCCGAGCCCGCCCGTTTGCGCTCGTCAACGGCAAACGCGTGTATGCCAAGACGAAAGAACAATGCATGGAAGAAATTGAAAAACTCATTCAATCCGAGCTCGATGATTTCTTTCAACTTAACGAAGAATGAATCGTTTGTTTTTTTCAGTTAGTCGTCATGAACTTTGCACGCTTGAATGAGATAGGTGCATTGATGTTCTCCGTCTGCGATGCAAGACGTTCTCGTGACGTCAGCGTCCAGCAACGTTTCAAACAATTCCAATTCGCATCGGCAGGCTTGCTTGTACTCGGCAGCGATGCGGGCGATCGGACAGTTATGTTCGATGATTGCATATTCTTCGCGCGCGGAAGAACCGCTTTTACGGCATTTCCATTCAGCCATATAACCGTTTTCATTTTGAATGTCTGCAAGGGCTGCGACTTTTTCCCGCAGGCTTTTTCCTTCCATTTTCGCTTGGTATTTATTCGTCAGCGTATGTTTCCGTCTTTCAAAAAGCACGTCAATCATATCTTCTCCAGCTGCATGAACTAATTCATTGAGCAAATCAGACATCAATAGATGATATTTTTTGGGGAACAAATCTTCTGCGGTTTCAGACAGGCGGTAGACAGCCGTCGGCCGGCCCATCGTTTGCCGCATCGTTTGCGATTCGATGAATCCGTCTTTTTCCAATGTGTTCAGATGGCGGCGTACAGCCATATTCGTTATGTTCAGCTTTTTTGTTAAATCAGCTGCACTTTGCGGCCCTTCTGTTTTTAATATGTGCAAGATGTGCTGCCGCGTAGATGAAAGCTGCAAAACACGCATGTTCAAACACCTCCATCCTTCCATCGATGTGTCGCTGAAAACCGTTCATTGACAAATGCAAAATAACACTTATCATATTAAGTATACATAAATATATAAAATGTATAGAAATGAGGATTGATGAGCGAATGA
>CALKAN010000072.1 GCA_937983035.1 uncultured Paenibacillaceae bacterium
TTTGATCCATTCTTGCGTGAATATGTTCCAGCTGAACTTGGATGCGTTCCAATTCTCGCTCCAATTCAAACAAGGTCAGGCCTTTTTCCAGCAATGCTTGCAAATGTTCGGGATCGTGATCAGCAAAATCTTCGCTTAGCTGCATCGGCTTGTCATCGGCGTAAATAGGCTCGCAAACGATGAGAATTAACAGGATTAGAACGCAGGACAAGATGACCGCGCGTATGGACGAATCACTTTCTTGACTTGCCACTTGCATTCCCCCTTAAAATAAAAAGCCGCTTCAGGGCTTTTTATCTAATGGTTTGAACGGTCCATTTCTGATCATCGCCTTTGTACAACGTGTAGACTAAGCCGCTTATATTTTCGAATTCATCTCCCGGATCGATATATTTGTGCAAAATTCGCACGCTGATTTGGCGTTGATTCACATTTTTTTGCGAAAGGTCTTCCATGCCGATAAATTGATATTTGCGTTCACTTTCAAAGAAAGCTTCGTGTTGCCGGGCATATCCAGTCGATCTGAATAGCGCCGTAAATGCGTCGCGATCTTTTTCAATCAGCGCTGTCAGATGATCATGAATCAGGCGGGCAATCGCAGCTTCTTCGCTTCCTTCAGGGAAATCATTCCGCAATTCCACCGAAGGCGTAAATTGTTCATACGCATCGAACTCGTCTTTCTCTTGCAGTTCTTTCGCTTTTTGCAGCAGTTCCGCAAATGAAACCGCGTCTTCCGGCAATTCGACAGCTGGATTTGGATCGCTGCTCCAATTTGAATATTGCTGGGCAATGACGACGGATTGTTCCCCTGCTTGCCATTCATACGTTTCAGACTCAAGATCTCCTTCTTCGTTAAAATCAAAACTTATGGCAACATAGTCGCTTTCGGCATGTCCCGGGAGCTTAAAAATAAATTCCAACGGCTGAAGCATTTCCGCAAATTGCTCTAGAGTCGGCTGATCTTCTATTGTGACCGTAATGGTTCTGCGGGAACCGTCTTTTGTTTGCTGGAATGAAGCGGGGTCTAACTGCTGCACGATGTCATGCGCCTTTGAGGAGTCAAACAGCATCGTCATGTCAAACGCATCATGTTCCAGGTCCGCATAGTAAAATTGCTCTTGATCAATAAATGGCAATTGAAAATAAGTTCTGTTATCCTTGTATTTAAGCGGAAAATGTTGGCTGCCCACGGTTAAAGTTCCGTCAAATACGGATGATTTGGGAGCAACGATTCCTTCCCATTGCCACTCTTCTTGCAGCAATAATTGGAATAACACAGCCGCGATCGTTCCTTCTGATTGGTTCACTGATGCCGGAGGATTCATTTTCGCTGAACCTTGCACGTAATAGCTTTGTATGTCATCGTTGATCAGCAGCGATTGCTGCAGTTCTTGTTTTAATTTATCCCCTTCCGGCGTGCATGCTGCAAGCAGCAAGATTGCAATGCACAGAGGGAAGATCATTTTTCTGCAAAACATGGCAAATTTAGCTCTCCTTCTTCTATGCGGCTTTGAGGTTTATAACCTCTTTTTCGCTTGAATGTCGTGATTATCTATCTCATTATAAACGGTTAGGCAGGGGACTTCAATTGAAGAATGATGTCGAACGCTTTGTTGAACGGCTGAAAAATTTCATTCATCAGTCAGAACATGGACGAATTACGTTTGAACAATACATGTCAGCCTGCTTATACGATCCCGAGTTTGGATATTACAATCGCTCATATCCTAAAGTTGGCAAGGACGGCGATTTTTATACGAGCGCTTCGATCGGATCCGTGATGGGTGAAATGATTGCCGCGTACATTTTGGAACAAGCTGCATTGCCGCTGAACAAGCCGTTTGTGTTCATCGAGTGGGGCCCGGGGACGGGCAAACTTGCTTGCGATCTGTTGACATGCATCGCAAAGCGCGCTCCGGACACATATGAGCAGCTTGAATATTGGGCGCTGGAGACGAGCCGTTACCATCAGCGCGTGTTGGAAACGAATTTGAAAGATCACCGCGATAAGCTGAAGATTGTCCTCCCTCATGACAAGCCCGAAGACGACAAAAATGTTGTCATTATTGCCAATGAATTTCTCGACGCACTGCCTGTCAGGAGGTTAACGAAGAAAAATCAAATTCTTTATGAGCACTGGGTGGAATGGAATGCCGACAAACAATGGTTTCAGCCGCGATTAGTGGAAGCGAATGATGCGCATCTTTTACATTATATTCAGCGGCACGGCATTCATGTCCATGAAGGACAAACCGTTGAAGTGAATTTGCAGGCAGCGGATTGGATCAGAAGGTCAGTGCAAACGTTCGAAGAGGCATTATGGATTCTGATTGATTACGGGGATGAAACGGATGAAATATACGGTGAGCATCGCATGGAAGGCACGCTGATGAGCTATTACCGGCATGCGGCCTTTTCCGATCCTTATTTGATGCCCGGGCAGCAGGATTTGACTGCGCATGTTGACTTTGCCGCATGTGCGAGGGAAGCCGCTTGGGCTGCAGCAGATTTGCAGATCGAATACATGACCCAAAAGGAATTTTTGATTAAGGCAGGCATCTTCACATTACTGGAATCCCATGATGAGCGGGACCCGTTTCATCCGGCTGCGCGGCGGAACCGAGCGGTCAGGCAGCTTTTGATCAGCGATCAGATGAGCGAACTGTTTAAAGTGCTTGTTCTTAAGAAGGAAAAAAAGTGACTGTTTGCAGTCACTTTTTTTGTTTGATTTCAATATGTGGTCATTTCAAAAAACGTGTAGTAGCTGAGCCCGATAAATGCTACGATCATATACCCCCAAAAGAGCAACAGGTAAGCACGCTCTGACAAATTCATATATCCCAACAGCCCGAAGAAAGCGGTTTGGAAAAAGAACAGGAGGGCTAGTTCAGTCATGTTTCCAGCGAGTGAAAGCAGAGCAATGATGAGCGTAAAGAAACCTAATACCCGATACATGCGTGCCATTATGTACCCTACCTCCTTTCAGCACACGTTCGAAAGCACATTACATTTTATTATAACGATGTTTGCATCAGGTGTAAATGCGCAAAGCGTGACGAAAATGCAAACTTTGGTGAAGTTTGAACGCTTTCGCTTCGTTTCTTATTTTATAGTGTTTTCCCAAACTGAGCAAATTCATGTATGACCTCACATAATTTTGGATATACCGAATAATATAAATATAGATTCTATGGACTCTATCAGCAGCATAAACTAACGTAAAGCATATGAATTTAGGAGGTAGTACGATCATGGCAGTGAGACAAGATTCTTGGACGGCTGATGATGATTTGATTTTAGCGGAAGTGACCCTCAGGCATATTCGTGAAGGGGGGACGCAGCTGAAAGCATTTGAAGAAGTGGGAGAAAGAATCGGAAGAACGGCTGCCGCATGCGGTTTTCGCTGGAACAGCACGGTTCGCAAACGATATGAAGAGGCCATCCGCCTTGCCAAAATGCAAAGGCAAAACAGGAACAAAGCAAAGCAGCAAGCGCAAGCCGCCGACAACATGCTGGAAGGACAAGGAAGCCAAGAGACGGCGATGATTTCACGTTACGGGGCAGGCGAGAGCAGCAGCGGAAATGATGCGATTAATTTGGATGCTGTCATTCGCTATTTAAAAGATGTGAAACAATCTCAAATAGAAATGCAAAGGAAGATTCGATCCCTTGAAAAAGAACTTGCCGGGAAGAATGAGAAGTTAAAAGAGTTAGAGGAAGAAAATGAGAGGCTGTCTCGTCAAGTAAACGACGTGCAAAGCGATTACAGGGTCGTGAATGATGATTACAAAACATTGATTCAAATTATGGACCGCGCCAGAAAAATGGCTCTGCTGAGCGAGGAGGACGAGCAGCATAAGCCGAAATTCAAAATGGACGCCAACGGCAATTTGGAACGCGTAGAATAACCGCGCTTGTAGTCAATCTGTCTGTTCGAATGGTATACTATGAAAAATATCATTCAACACAGGTGATGGCAGATGGAGACAGCGATCATTGGAGCAGGCGCCATGGGCATGCTGCTGGCGCATCGAATGGCTGAAGCGGGACTTAGGCCGACGCTTGTTGCCAGAACGAAACGCCAGAAATTGAATATTGAGGAGAATGGACTGCGGCTTGGACAGAATGGTGAAAGCGCAGTCTATTTGTCATGCATGTCGATCGAAGAATGGAAGACCGAAGATCTTTCTCGCTGGGATTGGGTGCTGTGCACGGTGAAGCAAACGCATTTGGATGCGCTTCTGCATATGATTCGCCATGCGAAAGGCTTGTCAAATACGAATTGGCTGTTTATGCAAAACGGGCTGGGTCATGCTGAAAAAGCCGCCGAATGGATCGACCCGGCCCGCATATTTTGCGGTGTTACGACAGAAGCCGCGCGAAAACTGGATGAACGGACCGTATTGCACACCGGCAAAGGCCATACGTGGATTGGCCGGCCATTGCAAATTAACATGCAGGACGAGGCAGCTGCTGAGCAAGCGCAGATAAATTTATGCAAACAATTGAGTCTTGCAGGATTTCGGTGGTCAGTGTCGAAAAATATCCATAGATACATCTGGGAGAAACTGTTGGTCAATGCCGTGATCAATCCTTTAACAGGGATAACAGGGGTTCCTAACGGAGGCTTGCTCGAATCGCCTGATCTAATAGTGCTTATGCGATTGCTGTTTCAAGAAGGGGCCGCGGTGGCAAAAGCGGAACAAGCAGAAATTTCGCCGGATCTTTGGGAGAAGCTGCTGAGCGTGTGCAAGCAGACTGCAAACAATCGCTCTTCCATGCTTCAAGACATTGACGGCGGACGCACAACGGAGGTGGAATGGATCAACGGAAGCATTATTAGGCGGGCGGAAACTCACGGCATCCCTGTTCCGACGCATCTTACGGTATACCATCTCATTAAAAGCATAAGCAGCTGAAAGCTGCAGCCTGCAAAGTTGCAAGGCAGATCAAATCATGGCGTGGTGGTATAAGGCGATGCTTGCTAATGTATTGTTAGTCTTGTTTGCGTTTCCATTCATTCCATTTATTGTCATTTGGCTGATTGCGCGGCACAGGAAAAAAGATAAGAAAACAGCGCTGAATATGGCAGCGGCGGGAACCGTTCCATTTCTTATCGTATCCGTATCTGCGATGTACAACGAAACGGTCGGCACAGCGTTAAACGGAGAGTATATCATCTTGCTGTTTTTGCTTTTGCTCACCGGTTTCTTTGGCAATTTGCAATACCGAAAACATGGAAGCATTAACGTTCCGAAGATCATCCGTGCGCTGTGGCGCATTTCTTTTGCAGTATTGGTTCCGTCTTATGTCCTGCTGGCCGTTGCAGGCATTATCCAATCGTGGGCAGCGTGATGATTCATTCAATTGCACAGAAAGTCAAGGAGAAAGATGTCACAGTCACATGCGTGGCTCGAGGACATCTTTTGACGTTTTTGCATCGAAAATGTAAAATCGTTTAGAGATGTGCAAAGATATAGAGAGGGGATTAGCGCGAAAATGAACATATTGCCACAGGAGTGGAAAATGACATCTTCCTTGCCTGACTTATATTGGAGACAATTTGAACAAGTAGCCGCACGGTTTGAATATCATCCTTGGGAGGAAAACGTTCTTGCCGAAAGGGCGAATGATTTGAACCGCATGACATCGATGCGGGCAGACCGAAACGAGCTGGCCGATCAACTGGCGAAATACAATCAAGCGATCGGCAACGGCGAGCAAGCTCTGCGGCATATTGAACAGCTGCGGAACCCCTCAACGCTGGCAGTCATCGGAGGCCAGCAAGCCGGTTTGTTTACAGGACCGCTGCTTGTCATTTATAAGGCGGCAACGATCGTTCAGGAAGCAAGGCGTGCTCAAGCGCTGTTAAAACGCGATGTCGTGCCCGTATTTTGGATCGCCGGCGAAGATCATGATTTCAATGAAGTGAATCATGCTTACTTTTTAATGAATAATCGTCAATGCGAGAAGATCGAGCTTCAACATCCAGGAGATGAGCGTGCGCCGGTCAGTGAAATTCATTTTACGCAGGAAGACTGGAGCAGAGCGCTTGAACAGTTGGATGAGACGCTGCAGCCGACGGAATTCAAAACAGAATTAATGCAGAAATTGCAGGAAATATCCGCCGCTTCGTCGACGCTGTCTGATTATTTTGCCAGAATGATGGCTTGGCTGTTTCAGGACAGCGGACTGATCTTGCTGGATTCGCATGATCCGAACATTCGCGCGTTGGAAAGTCCGTTTTTCAAATTTCTCATTCGGGAGCACAAGACGCTCAATGATGCTTTCTTGCAAGGCGCGCGCGCGGTTGAACAGATGGGTTTCGAGCCGCAGGCACAAGTGCAGGAGTTTGGCGTGAATTTGTTTAAAGTTCACGATGGTCAAAGGCTTCTGTTGTATCGCGAAGACGGTGCATTTCAAGATAAAGGCGGGCAGCACCGCTGGTCGGAGGATGAGCTGCTTGCTGTTGCGGCCAGCCATCCGGAGCAGCTCAGCAACAACGTGCTCACGCGTCCGCTCATGCAAGAATATTTGTTTCCGGTGTTG
>CALKAN010000073.1 GCA_937983035.1 uncultured Paenibacillaceae bacterium
CGTATATCACGAGCGTAGATGGTTCAGGTGGTGTTTCCGTTTCTTTCGCGGTTTGATTTTGCTGCGTTTGGCTGGGAGTTGCTGCCGGCGGATCGCTGGATGTTGCAGTTTCATTGTTGCAAGCGATTACAATGAACAGCATAAAAAAAATGAAAGATAACTGCCACGTTTTTTTCATAATTCATTCCTCCTATCAATGATGAATTGTCAGCCCTTACATGTTATTATATTCTCATTCTTTGAAAGATTCAAACAATTTTTGCCAAAGGATTGTCTGGAAGACAACCCTTACGTTTGTTGATTTTGTTTAAACGAACCGTACCATTCGTAAAGCCGTCTGCCCGCTTTTTCGTCCAAATGGATGATTTTAAAGGCGCGCGCTCCGGCTGATAAGATATGAATTTTAATATTGATGAGTTTTCCTCTCCGCTGAAACAACGACTGATGAATTTGCAGGGCTTGAATTCTTTTCTTATGCGTAACGACTGTGCAGCGGGCAAATATTCGGTATCGCAGCGTCAAATGCTTATCTTGCAGATTCCATCCGGCATCCCGCCATCTGGCCCAACCGATCCAGCAGCCGATCAGCGGAAGGAGAAGAAAGTACCACTTCCACGGAGACGGCAGAAAATAACATCCGGCCAAGGCCAACGCCAGCGGCAGCCAAACTGCGCGCACAACGTATCTGCGCAAACCTCTGGCAGGCGAACGTTCGAAAGAAAGCGCTGGAACGTATTGCGGCAGAAATTTCTCCATAAACGATTGCACATGCCGCCGCTTGATGAGGGGAACAACGATGATTGAACCAGACGGATCATCGCTGCCGCCGGCGCTTTCCGCGACGACGGCGACATATCCGAGCAGCTGCCGCAGCGGTGTTTCAATGAGCCGCACAGCTTGTATTTTGTTCCTTGTGAAATGTACTTCTTTTTTTTCCAGCAATCCGCGTTGAATCGTGCAGCGATCTCCTTCGAGCGACACTTGAAAGCGTGCGTATTGCAGCAGGGTAATCATAACGGAAATGATCCAGGCGATGATCGCTGCGCCGAGCAAAATGCCTGCAATAAACAACACGCTTTGCTCAATGAACCAGCGGTATGCAGAAGCATAGAACGACTCCGGCAAATATTCGGCAAATTGGGAAATGATCACTGCAAGCCCTGCCAGCACGACGCCAAAACTGGCGGAAGTGAAGGAAGCGACGAATAAATCAACTGCTGGAAGGCGGTATGCCGGCCCTTTTTCCGGTGGAAAGGGAGCTTTTTGGCTGCTGGGCGAAGCACTCGATTCATGCGGGTCCGATGATTCAGCATGTTCACTTCTTAGGTGAGGATCCAGCACGCTGCGAATGCGCCTTGCTTCTTCCTTTGTTACAGCCGTCAAGCGGACTTCCGGCTCTGTTCCGCCGCCTGCAGTTTCTATGCGCAATTGGACCGTTCCAAACAATCGCTGCAATATGCCGGCTGACTGATTAATCGTATGAACGCGATTGCGATGGATGTGCCGTTTTCTTCGGATGAAAATGCCGGATTGGATATGAATTTGCTCTTTATCAATCTGATAGGTAAAACGATACCAAGATAAAAAACCGTGCAGCACGATAAAAAACAGCCAAAGCAAGATAAACATCAGCTGCCATGGCCACGGGATCGTTTGATTTCTGCTGAACAGCAATACAGCAATGAGCGGAAAAAACAGCTGCCTGATTTCTTGGAGAAAACGGATGAGGATGCCGGACGGATGAACCCGCTTCGGATTAGACATCGTCATCACGCACCTTGGCCAAGCTCGCAATTTGATCGCGAAGCTCTGAGGCTTCCTCGACAGGCAATGCAGGAATCTCGTGTACAGTGGCAGCAGTCGAAATATGCACTGACGCCAGCTTATAGCTTCTAAGCAGCGGACCGTGCGAAGTATCGACGTGCTGCACGCGAACCATCGGCACAATCGTCCGCTTAATAATGAACCACCCTCTTTGGATATCGATCTGGTCTTCTTTCACTTCGTACTTGCATCTCTTCCAGCGGATCACCGGAATGATGCCGATTAAAGCGATTCCCAAGAGAGCGGCGATTATCCATAAAATAACAGGGATAAAGGTTGGAATGAATTCATGCCAAGCGAATGCGCTGCAAACCGCTGCGGCCAATGCGCTGACAACGGTGATGATGGTTCCTTCAATCCGCCAAACTTTTATCGCTTTCGGATCTACATGATGCTGCGGTTCTTTCATGCACTTTGTCCTCCGATCATTTGACGATGCGTTTATCAATTATCCTTATCATAATCGTTTATGTTCCTTCACCGCAAGAGCCGTGCATTTTTGTTCATCATTTTCGCTCCGTCCATTTTCGCTGCCGCTGATTCTTGATATAATCAATATAATCAAGAGTTGGGGGAAAGAGAAATGAAGTTCATGCATACGGCGGACTGGCATTTGGGAAAGTTGATTCAAGGCGTTTATATGACAGAAGATCAAGCCTGTATTTTGCAGCAGTTCATCGAAGACGTGCAGACGGAGGAGCCGGATGCGGTGATCATCGCCGGCGACTTGTACGATCGCGCGGTTCCTCCTGCAGAAGCGGTGGAACTGCTGAACCGGACGTTGGAACAGCTCGTTTTGCAGTTGGAGGTGCCGGTTTTGGCGATTGCCGGCCATCATGACAGTCCGGACAGGCTGGATTTCGGGACGAATATTTTGGCAGGCCAAGGATTGCATTTGGCGGGGAAGATGCGGCCTGCTTTCGAACCGGTCGTTTTGCGCGACGAGCATGGCGAAGTTCATTTTCATCTCGTGCCTTATGCAGATCCGGCGCAAGTGCGCCATCTTTTGCAAGATGAGTCGATTCGAAGCCATGATGAGGCGATGGAAGCGATCGTGGCGGCAATATCGAAAAACATGGATCCGAAAGCAAGGCACGTATTTGTCGGGCACGCTTTTGTCACGCCGGACGGTGAGAAGCGCAGCAATACGAGCGATGCAGAGAGGCCTTTGTCTATCGGAGGAGCGGAGCATGTGAAGGCCGCTCATTTCAAGCCGTTTCATTATACGGCGCTCGGTCACCTGCATCAAGCTCATGCAGTGGGGAATGATCGGATTCGTTATGCCGGTTCCCCTTTGAAATATTCGGTTTCGGAAGCGAATCATCACAAAGGATACTATGTTGTGCAGATCGACGGGGAAGGCGAAATTATAACCGAGAAGAAACAATTGACGCCAAGGCGGGACATGCGCAGGATCGAAGCGCGGATGGAGGAGATCGAAATGCATGAGCCCAGCGACGATTACGTGTTTGTCACTTTGCTGGATGAACATCCTGTTCTCTTCCCGATGGAAAAGGTGCGGGCCGTCTATCCGAACGCGCTTCATGTCGAACGGAAGCTCAGCATTTCTTTTTCGGAAGACAGCGCGGGGGGCGCGCAGGCAGCGGGCAAGCGGGAACAGGATCCCGTCCGTTTGTTTGCTGCTTTTTATGAGGAAGTGAAAGGCGTGCCGTTGGATGAAGCGAAGCGGCAGATTTTTGAGGACGTATTGGAAGAACTGCGGCGGGAAGAAGGTGAATGGCGATGAGGCCGTTGAAATTAACGATGGTTGCTTTTGGCCCGTACAAAGATCGGCAAGTGATCGACTTTTCGCAGCTGGAAGGTCATCGGCTGTTCGTGATCTCCGGCAACACCGGTGCAGGGAAGACGACGATATTTGACGCGATTTGCTTCGCTCTTTATGGACGGGCCAGCGGAGAGGATCGGGAAGATGTGCGCATGCTTCGAAGCCATTTTGCTGATGACGATACATATACGTCGGTTGATCTTGTGTTTCAAGCCGGGCAGAAGACGTACCGTGTTTTCAGGCAGATGAAACATCGAAAAGCAGGGAACAAAACGGAAACCGGCGACAAGATTGAGCTGTACGAGCTGAAGGACGGAGAGGAATTTCCTTGCGTGGAACGATTTGTTGTGTCGGATGTGAACGAGAAGATTCAGCAGATCATCGGACTGACAAAAGAGCAGTTCAGCCAAATCGTCATGCTTCCGCAAGGCGAGTTTCGCAAGCTTCTCACATCGGATACGGAAAATAAAGAAGAAATTTTAAGACGCATATTTCAGACGGGATTTTACCGGCAGATGCAAGAGCGGATGGCGCAGAAGCGCAAGCAATGGATGGAGTCGCTGCAGCTGGCGCAAACAGAGATGGACGTGCACATAAAGCAGGTGCCGGCTGTGCTGCCGCGGCGAGAGAATTCAGCCTTGTTTGCGGAATGGGATCTTGAGCACCGCAGCGTGAAACGGCTGCTGGAAGGGTTGGAGCAGGAGCAGCTTTATTATGAAGAGCAAAGCGCTGCTTTAACGATGCAGAAAGAGACGCTGGAGAACAAATTGCAGACAGCGGAAGCTGCCTTGCAGCATGCGCGCGCTTTGCATCAGCGGTTTGAGGAGCTGGCGCAAAAGTCAGCCAAGCTGACCGAATTGGAAGCTGCCGTTCCGGAGATGGAGGCGAAGAAGAAGCGATTAGCTGAAGCGGAGCAAGCTGAACGCTTGCGGCCTTATGAGGAGAACTTGCGAATGGCTGCTGAATTGGCAGAGCGCAGAAGGAATGAGCAGGCCGCGGCGCGGAAAGAGCTGGAGGAAGCGGAGGCTGCGTTGGCGCAAGCAACGGCGATGCTGCAAGCGGAAGAGGCGAAGGAAGCTTTGCGCGAAGAGAAAGGAACTGCGGCCGATTGTGGAGCAGCTCGGCGAAAGCCAGGAAGCGATTCGCAGACTGAAGCTGCAAGAGAAGCAAGTTTTAGCGGCGATTGCCAAGGCGGAGCAACAGATGGCTGACGCAAGGGAGCAAAAGCGGCAATGCCATCTACGCTTGAAACAGGCGGAAGAGGCGAGAGAGGCGCTGTATAAAAAGCGGGAGCGCAGGGATCAGATGCGGCTGCAGGCGCGTTTGATGAAAGAGGCGCTGGAGTGGCAGGCGCAGCTTCAGGCTGCGGCGGCTGAAGAGAAAGCGCGAGAGCAGGAGATCGCGGCGCTGAGACAGCGTCATGATCAGCTGGAGGCCGCGTGGCTGGAAGGTCAAGCATCGCTCTTGGCAGAGCATTTGCACGACGGCAAGCCTTGCCCAGTCTGCGGCAGCACATCTCATCCAAACAAAGCGAAAGCTGGGCAGGAGCTGCCGAGCAAAGAGGAGCTTCAGCAGATGAAAGCCCGGTTAATGAAGCAGGAGAAAGAATGGAACGAAGCACGGGCGCAAGCAGCGGCAGCGTTGTCGCAAATCGAGCGAAGAGAAGAAGAACTGGTGCAATACGGCGTACATATGAAAAAGCTGCAGGAAGAATATGATCGCTTCGTGGCGGAAGGAAGGAAGCTGAGCAGTGAAATCGAAAGGCTGGAGCATGAAACTCGCTTGCTTCCGCAATGGCAGCAGGAGTCTGAGCAGTTGGACAAGCAGTTGGAGCAATGGCAGCAGGAGAAGGAACGATTAAGCAAGCAGCAGCAGGAATTGCGAGTCGATTATGCGGCGAAAGAATCGGCGCTGCAACTGCAGCTGGAACGGATCCCGGAGGAGCTTCGCTCTGTGCAAGCATTGGCTGAGCAGCTGCGGAAGCATGAGCAGCAATGGCTGGAATTGCAGCAAGCTTGGCAGAACGCGCAAAACAGTTATCAAGAAGCACAAAAGCGCGCTGCAACGAGCGAGAACAGCGCAGTTCACGCGAACAGGCTGCTGGCGGAAGCAGCCAAAGAGCTGGAGGAAGCGGAGCAACGTTTTCAACGGGCAATTGCGGATTCAGGTTTTGCGGATGAAGATGCGTACCGGCAGGCGATTCTGGAGCCTGATGAGCAGAGAATGCTGCAGCGCGAAATTGAAATGTTTCAAATGACGCTCGTTTCATTGCGCCAGCAAGTGAAAGAATTGCAGCAAGCATTAGCCGATGAGAAACAGGAAGATTTGGAAGAGCTGGAAAATGAGGTGTCCTCGCTGAAGCGAGCATGGGACGAGCTGTTGCAGCAGTCAGCGGAAACCGAACGCTTTTCACGTGAAGCAAAGCGTCTTGCCGGACAGCTGGCACAGCTGCAGCAAACGGTCAAAACTTGGGAGACG
>CALKAN010000074.1 GCA_937983035.1 uncultured Paenibacillaceae bacterium
ATTACAGAGCAGGAATGAGGACATCTTCGCTCAATTCCATATTTCAACCGTCCGTCATGTTTATAGGCAATATTGCGATGGCAGTGATTATTTGGTACGGCGGGAACAAAGTGCTCGGCGGAGCGCTCACGTTCGGAGTCGTTTTCGCTTTCACGCAGTATGTTCAGCAGTTCTACCGCCCGCTGATGAGCTTGGCAGACCGCTACGGACAAATTCAGACCGCCATGGCTTCGGCGGAGAGAATCTTTGAGCTGCTGGAAGAGAAGCCCGCGATTACCAATCATCCGCAAGCCAAACGATTTCCCGAAAAAATTCCCGGGCGGATTGAATTCAAAAATGTCTGGTTTGCCTATAACGAGGGCGAGTGGGTGCTGAAAGACGTCAGCTTCACGGTTGAACCAGGCCAGACCGTTGCTTTTGTCGGCGCAACCGGCGCTGGCAAAAGTTCGATTATTAATTTGATCAACCGCTTCTATGACATTCAAAAAGGCAGCGTGAAGATCGACGGCGAGGATATTCGTCAAATTGCCATCGATGACTTGCGCAAACATGTGGCCATCATTCAGCAAGATCCGTTCATCTTCTCCGGCGACGTTCGCTATAACATTAAACTGAACCGAGACATGAGCGACGAAGAGCTGATCGAAGCGGCGAAATCGTTGAACATGCACGAGTTTATCATGAAGCTGCCGCAGCAATATGATACGATGCTCGGCGAACAAGGCTATACGCTGTCGTCCGGCCAGAAGCAGCTGCTTTCTTTCCTGCGGGCGGCGGTGTACAATCCGGATATATTGATTTTGGATGAAGCGACGGCGAATATCGACACCGAAACGGAAATCGTCGTGCAAGAAGCGCTGAAGCGCATATCGCAAAATCGCACTACGCTGATCGTTGCCCATCGTCTCTCCACGATTCAGCATGCTGACAAAATTATTGTGCTCAAGAAGGGCGAAATCCAAGAAGTTGGAAATCATGAGGAATTGCTCAAAAATAAAGGGTACTACTATCGATTGCATGAAGTTCAGCAGCAGAAAGAGCGGGATCAGAAACAGCGCGTGACGGTATAGCGCGCGGGCGGGGCATTCGGATGATTAACTGATCGCAAATTGGCGGCAAAGAATCTTTGCGCATGATCCAGCCGGAATATGGCGCGAAGAACGGTCAAGTCCTAAATCTCCATTGGAGGTTTGGGGCTGTTTTTTTGATCAAGGGAATGGCAATTGGCGTGAGACGCATGACGGCTGGAGAGCCTGAGGCGAGTCAATTCATCGGCGGAGATGGATGTGCAGGGCGGCGCTGCTCATCGATGCAGACGGGAAGGCTGCATAACCTTAGCGGTGAGTTCAATGCTGCGGCGATGATGAAGCAGCCTGCGGGAAGCATAATGGTGATGCCGCTGCATGCTTTGAGCGCGCGCCGTTCAGCCTGCTCTTCATTAACGCTGATGTTTGTATCGATTTTTTTTCGCGAATTCTGACGGGGACATGCCGACCACCTTTTTGAACATGCGGCTGAAATAAAACTCATCATTGTAGCCGACGCTTTTGGCGATGCCCTTAAGTTTGTAATCCGACAATACGAGCAATTCTTTGGCGCGGTCCATTCGCAAATGAGTTAAGTAGTCAATCGGGCTGTAGCCGGCGTATCTTTTGAACAACCTGGAATAATGGCTGACGCTGAGACCGGCGATTTGCGCAAGATCTTGCAAGGTCAGCGGCTTGTGATAATGGTTTACCATGTAGTCAATCGTATGCTCGATCGCCATCGTTGTGTTTCCGGCTACTCTTTGTGCTCGCAAATCTTGGATGATCGCCAAGAATAATTCATACATCAATATTTTGCGCCTGATGATTACGGTTGCGCCGCGGCGTTTCCATAAATGATACATTTGCTCGAATAAATTGAGCACTTCAGGGGGGTTTTGCAATGTATACATGCCCTCTAACGGAAATTTGCCGTCTTCGGGGCTCGCGAGATTCCATTGGTCTCTTTCTTCATAGGCGTACGCCCATGAAAAACGGATGAAGTAATATTCCAAGCAGTCTTCCGGATCGGTGGAAGCTTCGAATCTCGCCCCAGGCACGATGACGAAGATTTTTCCCGGTTCTGCAATGTAGCTGTTGCCGTCGATAAGAAATTCGCCTTTGCCTTTGCTGATCATCCAGATGGAACAAAAGTGACGCGGCCGCGGATTCCTCCGCCAATCCGGCTCGCACACTTTGTGGCCGACTAATAAAATCGAAAACATCATTTTATTAATTTCATTCAGCATTTCCCAGGTTTTCATCATCGCAGCTCCTTTCTCCCCTGCATGCTTAACGATACATCGAACCGGCAAGTGAACGTTTATCGCGCGGCTTCGTCCAACAAATGTTTATATTTATCGAAATCGATTTGCTTCCTGCGCAAAAATTTCACTAAAAATTTATGATCCCGTTTCGGGGTCGCGCGGATATATCCTTCAATGCAATGATCGATGGTAACTTGATCCGCCTTTTTTTCCAACGCTACTTGACCGATGGATGCTGCAATCGAGTGTTTGGCGATATCACGAAAAGCTTTGGGAACGGGCGTCACCAGCAAATCCAGAAAAGCTTTGGATTCTTCAGTCCAAAGATGACGGCTTTTTTCAACGTAATAATTTTGCCAGTCCAATTTGGACATGCCGTCTTCTTTAGGAAGCACCTTAAAAAATTTCCGAAACATAAAATAACCGCCGATGCCCATTGAGCCGATCAATATAAAACACCATATGAAAATAAACCAGGAAAAAGCCGTGGACATGTTCCGTCACCTCTCTAAATGAAGCAAAAATATTTAAGCAAAATTAGTTTTGATTCGTTATTCTGTCCGCGAGAACTGATCACTCAGGTCACGACAGTCTCCATCTACATATTATAACTGATCTAAGTCAAAGTTGAAATTGCGAGATCTGGTTAATCTTAGTACAATAGGAAAAGCGGACAAGCACGATTAGCAATGATCTGTTCATTTTCGTTTTAAAAAGCCTGTTGCCGGAAGACGCGGTGATGCAAACGGCTGATTGTTTCGGTTGATGCCAAGCGCTGATGCAATCAAGCGTGAAGCGAACGGCCGCTGATGAATATAAAGGAGTCGATAATGATGTTGAAAATTGGATCGCATGTTTCGTTTTCTTCGAAAGGGCTGTTGAATGCGGCTGAGGAGGCTGTATCCTACGGCTCAACTTCATTCATGATCTATACGGGAGCGCCTCAAAATACGCGGCGAAAACCGATTGAAGAGCAGTTCGTTGAAGAAGGGCAGGCGCTGATGGCCGAGCATGGGATTGAAGAGATCGTCGTGCATGCGCCGTACATCATCAATCTCGGGTCTTACAAATCAAATACGTTCCAATTGGCCGTTGATTTTTTGCAAGATGAAATCAAGCGGACAGAATATTTGGGCGTCCGCAACATCGTGCTGCATCCCGGGGCGTATACGGATAAAGATGTGGAATACGGCATCGAACGGATCGCGGAAGGGTTAAATGAAGTGCTGAAAGGAACGGATGATACGAGCGTTCACATTGCATTGGAGACGATGGCGGGCAAGGGAACGGAAATTGGCAAAACGTTCGAGGAGCTTGCGCGAATTATTGAGAAAGTAGAAGCGAATGACCGCTTGACCGTCTGTTTCGACACATGCCACGTGCATGATGCAGGGTATGACATTGTGAGCGATTTAGACGGCGTGCTGGAAGAGTTCGATCGCATCGTCGGATTGGACCGCCTGGCAGTCGTGCATCTAAATGACAGCAAAAATTTCCGCGGAGCGGCGAAAGACCGCCATGCACCGATCGGTTCCGGCATGATCGGATTCGATGCGATC
>CALKAN010000075.1 GCA_937983035.1 uncultured Paenibacillaceae bacterium
GCGGGCAAATTCAGCAGGCGTATCTTGTTTTCGATACAACATGCCGTTTTTCATCAGTTGGCTGATCCACTCGCGAAATAGAAATCTTACCCGTTCCCCATTCGACTGCAATGCATGCCAGCGTTCTTTCTTGTTCCGCTTGAAACGCTCAGTCAAGCTGCCAGGCCGGCGAATGATCCGCTCCCACTCCCACAAGCTTTTCTGTTCTTCGGTATAGGCGGATTCCTTTTCCAATTGCGCTTCATCTCCGCCTCCATAGATCTTTTTCCTTAAATATCTCCACACTCGAACGACAAATGCCAAACTCTTTTTAAAAATGTAATATATGAATGCTGCGGTCAGAGCAATTAACGCAATGACGCCAACCACTTGCAGCGCAATATCTAATATTTGCAGCCATGCAGCCGGATCTTCCCTCGCTCCTCTGGAACCAAGCGGATCGCTGTCCAGCGGCTCGCCGCCAATCGCAGCGCCGCCTTGCTGAGAACCGGATGTGATTCGGATCCGATCCCAAATCCATCCCCATATGCGCCCGAAAAATCCGCTGGAGCCTATGAGCAAAATAAGAATGCCGAGAGCGCTCATAATCTTGATGTTGGAGAAAACTAAACTGGCTGCCGGCTTAAATTTTTCCTGATTCGTGCGCAAGCTCGCTTCTGCCAACAAATAACGGTTGACGGCAAACATCGTAATGAGCAGCACAGCAATTCCAAATCCGTTCACCAGCGGAACTAAATGCGCGGATACTTCATAAAAACGATAAAAGATTGACGAAATAAAATAAAGAAACAAGCTGACCCAATACAAGTTAGGGGAAACCGGCTCCCCCCAGCCGATCACAACCAAAAAGCCGCCCCTGAAAAAGATGAATGCGGCCAGCGCCGTCTGCATCCAGCCGGCAAAAGAAGCGCCGAAAAACAAAAGCCCTGCAGCCGCGACGATCAAGATAGAGACGAAACCATACAAGCCTTTCGTCGTGGTCGGCCAGTAAGCGCGAAACAGAAAGCCCCCGACATAAAAAAGCGATAAAATGCCCGTCCACAACAGCAAATGCTGTTCAGCGCCGATCCACGACTTGTACAGCAGCAAAGCAGGCATAAACAATAGGAGCTTCAGCAAGCCTTTCCAGTATGCTGTCCATGCTGCGTTAATCATGATCCTTCTGCCACCTGCCTTTCTGCAAACTTCTCTTCATGCAGCGGGACGATCGTTACGCCATGGCCTTGGTTTTTCAGCAATTGCAGCCAGTGGTTCATTTGATCGCTGACAAAAGAAGTGATCAGCACGTAATCTGTTCTTCGTTCCGCTCTGCGTGCTTCCTCTTCCAAATAAAATTCAATCGGGATGCTGCGTTCAATTTCGATGCGAGCCATGATTTCGTACAAATCCGTCAAATGTTTTTCGCCCCCCAAAACTTCGGTGCGAATCGGCTTCTTTTCCGCATCTCCAGCTAAACAGCCATTGCATCCCAAGCCCGCATCCCATCCGTTGTCAATCGCAAATTGCAACCAAGAAGCAGCCAGTTGAATTCCCCGCTCGATCCGCTCCGGTTCGGTTACGTGCTTCCACATTTTTTCATGCGTCTCTACATTAATGCATACAAACAGACGCGGATCTGCCGTATAGTCGCGCTCGAACACTTGAAGCTTGCCCGTTCGGGCCGTGGCGTTCCAACTGATCGATCGCAGCGCATCCCCCGCCTGATATTCCCGCACCCCTCTCGTCATGAAAGGGTCGTCCATCAACCAGCGCCGAACCGAAACGTCTCCTTGCAAACTGTCTGATGAAATCGGCAGTTCATCCATCGGCACCGGTTTTGGATAAACCGTCAATTGCGCCTGCATCGGTTTCGTTTCTGTATCCGTATACAGTCCAATCGCGTCCCCGTAGCTTAATGTCACCGTTTCTAAACGATAATGGCCTCTTTTTGTGCAAGTTACTTTGTGTCTTCTCGTAATTTCCGTATATGGCATTAAACTGAACAAGCTTTTATGGTTTTGAAACAACTCGCCTGCTTGAATGTCCAAATTGTCTTTCGTTTCAAATTTCAAATGAGCGCTCATGATCGATTCCAATCGAATCCAAGGAACCGGGAACCATCTTTCATTGCGAATCGTTTCCACGAGTTCAATCTGGTCCCCTTCGAAACAGACGTCAGTGCTGAATTTGCGCTCATACCGGACGCCTTTTAATTTTAACACGCGAACAATGACGCTTTGTCCAGCTAACAGCAGGACTGCAGCGATAATCAGCCAATAAATTTCCATGATTCAATCCCCTGCCAATTGCCGTTCAGCAGGCACTTCGATTTGAGAAAGAACTTGCTGCACGATGCCTTCTTCTCCTTCTGACAACCGATGAGAAAAACGATTCAACACTAATCGATGGCTCAAAACGGGCACGGCTGTTTCTTTCACGTCATCCGGCACGACATATTCCCTGCCATTCAACACCGCCCTCGCTTGCGACGCACGGAGCAATGCCTGCATCCCCCGCGGACTGACCCCGATCCGAACATCCGGATGATTGCGCGTGCCTTCCACGATGGCGACGATGTATGCATATAAATCATCACTCACATTGACTTGCTTCACTGCTTGCTGCATTTGCAGCAACTGCTCGGCAGCAACGACCGCTTTCGTCTCTTCCAATGGGTTGTCCCGATGGAATCGCTTCAAAATTTGCACGCTTTCTTCCGTCGACGGATAACCGACGGATATTTTCATAAAGAACCGATCAAGCTGCGCTTCGGGAAGCGGAAAAGTCCCCTGGCTTTCGATCGGATTTTGCGTGGCAATGACCATGAACGGCCGAGACAACGGCATCGTTTTCCCATCGATCGTAATTTGCCTTTCTTCCATGCATTCAAGCAGACTCGATTGCGTTCGCGGCGTCGCGCGGTTAATTTCATCTGCCAGCAAAATGTTCGTAAAGAGCGGCCCAGCCCGAAACTCAAACTGGCTCGTCTGCTGATTGTAAAAATGAATGCCGCTTAAGTCCGACGGCAGCAAATCCGGCGTGAACTGGATCCGTTTAAAATCGCAATCCAATGTTTTGGCCAGCGTTTTTGCCAGCATCGTTTTGCCGGTGCCGGGCACATCTTCAAGCAGGACATGCCCTGATGCAATGAGTGCTGTCAGCAACTGCTCCACCACTTGCTCCTTCCCGATTATGACCCGGTTCATTTCTTGTCTGATCTGATCCAATATCGATTGCAGCTCTTTGACATTCATCCCGACCACTCCATTTGCTCGAATTATTCTTAACTATGAGTATAACATACAGCAGTTTCCCTGCCCATCATGCGTGAAAAAGCCATGGAGACAAATTCATATTTTCTGCTGTTCATGTCATTTGCTTGTTGTTCAGCGCATTCATGTTTCTTTTTTCACCTTAAATCAAGCACAACTTTCATTCTGCTTTGATAGGACTTTGCAATTTTTTCGCATTGCAACTTTCCAATCAGCGCAGCTAAATCGTCATTAAACTGCTCTTCTGACGTGAACCCATTGTTAATCAAATCTAATACAGAAGCGAGGTCGCGGCGAATTAAAGCCATCTCGTCTTCAGCATGCATGGAAGAAGGATGGCCGTTTTGATGCACGGCGATTTTGTTCAGAACGTCTTTTGCATAACTGTCCAGAAGTTCAATCCAAGCGAAGCTTGCGCCGGGGAATCGGTTCTGCTGTAATACAAGCTGAGCAATGCGTTTGCTGCTTCCAGCAGGCTTGGAAATTCCGCATAATAGAACGCGTGCGGCGGGCTGAATTTTTGCACATCCCAAGCCTTTTCCATATCCGCTGGTGAAAGCATGACAGCGGTTTTTAAATAGTTTTCTGCGCGCTGCAGCAGCAT
>CALKAN010000076.1 GCA_937983035.1 uncultured Paenibacillaceae bacterium
CAATGAACATTCTATGCCCTATATGTTTCACTTCTAGCCTGCGCATGAATGCAGCCGGCCAGCCAAACGAAGCAATTTCCCAGCCGCAAGCCGCTTTCGCGCATGTGAAAATAAGCACAACAAAGCAAAGAAAGTTAATGTTTCTTTCAACAGCCAATCGCGTATTCCCGTTCCTTCTCCCATCCAGACTTTCACTGTCGGTTCCGGATTCACACCGGATCCACCGGGAAGGCTGTGCAACCCGGGTCACGGACTTAGGCGCTTGCGAGCCCCATCACCGCCGGTAGGGAATTTCACCCTGCCCCGAAGGAATGACTTTCATCTATTATAGCTGATTTCAGCTGCTTATACAATGGTTGTTGTCATTTGTTGCATGATCTGTTCACAACGGGCAGAATCCAGCTGCCGTTCACGCTTGAAACGAAGCTTTCCGTTTCGTGAATCAAACGTCTGAAACTTCGATCGTTTTCATGCGTTCGCCGCCTTCAAAAGCGTCCACATGCTCCATTCCTTTGATGACTTTGCCGAATACGGTATGCACGCCGTCCAAATGGGGCTGAGGCTGATAGCAAATGTAAAATTGGCTGCCGCCGGTATTCGGGCCGGCATGGGCCATCGCAAGAGAACCGCGCTCGTGTTTGTTCGGATTAATCTCGCAGTCAATCGTGTAGCCCGGTCCGCCTGTTCCATTGCCGATCGGACATCCGCCCTGTGCGACAAAACCAGGGATGACTCGATGAAAAGTCAGGCCGTCATAGAAGCCCTCATTGGCTAATTTTTCGAAATTGGCTACGGTATTCGGCGCGTCCTTTTCAAACAATTCCAACAACACTTCGCCGCCGTTTTCCATAATGATTTTTGCTTGTTTTGCCATTTCAACATCTCTCCTTCATATATTAACGAATAGTATGTTTAACGCTCCTGCAGCCGCCTTGCCTAAAGCTTTTGCATTGCATGACTTAATATGATTTTTGCAAACGGTCTGGGATAATATCATTGGCCACTAAATATTCATGCGTTTCCCGCTGAACGACCAGATCTGCTTGGCCGTCCTTAACGAAGACGACGGCGGGACGACGGATCCGATTGTAATTGCTGGCCATGGCATAATTGTAAGCGCCTGTGCAAGAAACAGCCAGCAGATCCCCGCTTCTTACCTTCGGCAAAGCCAAATCCCAAATCAACATATCGCCGCTTTCGCATGCTTTCCCCGCGATGGACACCACTTCGGACGGCTCTTCGTGGGCGCGGTTTGCCAGCAGCGCTTCGTGTTTGGCGTTATAAAGCGCTGGCCGTATATTGTCTGTCATTCCTCCGTCAACGGACACGTATTTGCGCACCCCTGGAATGTCTTTATGCGTTCCGATAGTGTACAGCGTCGTCCCGGCCTCGCCGACAATGCTTCTGCCGGGCTCGATCCAAATTTGCGGAACAGGATAAGACCGTGCGGAAAACTGCTCTTTCACAGCGGTCGTGATCGCATGCACATATTCTTTCACAGTCAGCGGCGCATCTTCTTCCGTATAGCGGATGCCGAACCCGCCGCCGAGATTCACGACATCGAAGGAAAGATTTAACCGCTCCCTTACTTCTGCCGCAAACATCGCTGCCTTCTCCACGGCCAGCTTAAATCCTTCCACATCAAAAATTTGGGAGCCGATATGGGAATGCACGCCGATGACTTGAATGTGTTCCAAACCGATCGCTTCTTTCACGGCTTGAAAGGCAGCCCCGCTGCTGACGTCAAAGCCGAATTTGGAATCGATCTGGCCGGTGGAAATAAATTCATGCGTATGCGCTTCGATTCCCGGCGTAATTCTAAGCAAAACTTTGGCTGTTTTTCCTTTCTCAGCTGCCAGCGCGTTTAACATGTGCAATTCAACGAAATTATCTGCAACGAAACAGCCGATATTTGCATCCAGCGCCATTTCAATCTCTTCAGGCGTTTTGTTGTTGCCATGAAAGTGAATCCGCTCCGCCGGAAAGCCGGCTTCCAAAGCCGTATAAAGCTCACCGTCGGACACGACGTCCAGCGACAAGCCTTCCTCATCCACGATCCGGCACATCGCTTTCACGCAGAATGCCTTGCTGGCGTAGGCCACTTGGAAACGCAAGCCCGAACTTCGCATCGCTTCCATATATTCACGGCATCTTTGCCGAATCAAAGCCTCATCCATAATGTATAAAGGGGTTCCGAACTCTCGTGCCAGCTCCGTCGCATCGCAGCCCCCGATCGTTAGATGTCCTTTGTCATTAATTTTGCTCGTACCATGCAAATACATCCTGTTTCCCTCTCCTCCATAACCTCATAGCAATTTATTATAACACATGCCGCATGGTGCGTGACGATTTATTTTATTCAGGCTGGCGCGTACTGTCCACCGGCTTGGTCAACGTCAGACGATGAGTCATCAAACGGATCGGACGCCTGACGACAATCGTAAAGAATGCTTTCGCATCAAACGGGATAAACGGCCACATATACGGAGAATTATACGAACGGCGGGTAATCAGCCAAACTAAAATGAAGGTCGTTCCGATGACCAGGCCCGGAATTTTAAACAAGGCGACGGCGATCAGCAAAAACAGCCGCACAAGACGGTTAGCCAAACTAAGCTCATAACTGGGCGTCGCAAACATGCCCACTCCCGCAATCGCAATATACAAGATGACTTCATTGACAAAAAGACCGGTTTGAACCGCGATGTCCCCGATTAAAATGGCAGCGATCAAACCCATGGCCGTCGCGAGCGGTTGGGGAGTATGGACGGCAGCCATCCGCATGAGATCGATCCCGATTTCCGCAAATATAAATTGCAGCAGCAACGGCAATTTGCTGTCTCTGTCTTGCGGCCCGAGAAAGTCAAGCGCATCAGGTTTTAAGTCCGGCTGCATCACAAATAAAAACCAAATGGGCAGCAAAAATATCGATGCCAATATGCCTATAAAACGAACCCATCGCAAATACGTTCCCATGATCGGCAATTGCGTGTATTCTTCTGCGTGCTGAACGTGATGAAAAAAAGTCGTCGGCAAGATGATCGCACTGGGCGACGTATCGACAAAAAGCATAATATGGCCTTCTAACAAATGGTTGGCCACCACGTCCGGACGCTCCGAAAATCTGACCAGCGGAAAAGGGTTAAATCCCGGTCCTATAATCGCTTCCTGCAGCTGCTTATCCGCCAAGGGCAGACCGTCCACTTCCACTTGCTTTAACTTGTCTCTCACTGATTCCACCAGATCGAGATCGACAATGTCGCTGATGTAGCCGATGCAAACGTCCGTCTTCGTCCTCCGGCCCACTTGGACAATTTCATACTTCAATCGCGGGTCACGCAATCTTCTCCTGACGAGCGTAACGTTCGTCAACATCGTCTCAACGAATCCGTCCCGCGAACCTCGCACCACTTTCTCCAATGCAGGTTCTTCGATCGAGCGCACCGGAAATGTTTTCGCATCGATCATGAGCGCGCTTGTTTCGCCTTCGATGAACAAGATAGACATTCCGCTTAATGCGGCATCCACCGTATCCGGCAAATTGTCCGCCACTTCCACTTGAATATGAAGTAAATACTTCTCTAAAAATTGTTTTAACGCATCCGGCTTCACCTGCTGTTCATTCAAATAGCTCAGCCGTTCGAGCAGTTCTGTCAACACATCGTCTTTCGCAAAACCGTTAATGTACAACAGGCCGGTATTCAAGCCGCCGAATTCCATCTTGCGTAAAATGACGTCAAAGCTTTGATTCAGCCCCATCCGCTCTTCCAATCTTTTTTCCAGCTCTTCCATCGATTCCGGAATGCGCTCTGATGTTTTTAACCGCAATTCTTCATCTGTCATCATATCCTTTTTTTCTTCCGACCTTCTTCTCCTTCTGCTCATTCCACACCGCTTCCTTTCGTTAAAGCTGTCCCATTCTTTGAAATATAATCCAGTCAAACAACGAACCGATAACTTTGCCTGCTGCCATCGCCAGCAAGAGCCAGACAACATATTGATTCAATCCCATTCGACGCGCCAAAATCGGTATCACATTCAGCACTTCAGTTAATGCCGCTGCCAGCATCCCGACAAAAATGCCGTCAAGCAAGCCGACAAACATCGCGCCTAATCGAAACAATGGGAATCCCCACTCAAAAAAGTCCGTAATGGTCCAAAAAAACGCGCCCAATATGACTGCCATTTCATAGTGAGCCAAGAAGCGAACGCTTCGCGACAGTTGAACCAGCCTCGGAATCAAATCTAACACCATTAAAAATGCCACGAAGCCGGCACCGACGGCTATGCCTCCTGAAAGACCGACAAAGATGGACAATGCCGCTGCACCCATCGCATCACCTCATCCCGTTTCATTTCCGGCGATCTATTTCTTGGCTGTACTCTTCTGTCACTACATACTGATTCACATTTTGCTGATAATTGAAAATTTCCAGTTCCAGCGGATTCGGCTCTTCGTTGATCCTCTTGCGAAAAAGGCGATTGAAAAAAAGAAGCATGCCTGTTCCAATGCCGATCGAATAAGAAATTTGCAGCAGCAAAGGATGTTCTTTAAATTCACCTGTAAGCAGAAAATGCACTTTTTGATGGACTTCAAGCATGCTGACATCTTCATGAAAATTCATAATCGCCAGTCCCGAGCCCGTAAATAAAAGCAGCCAAACGAACACGACAAACAGCATCACAGGCTGCTTAGGCTTGGCTGTGAATTCAACTAATGTGTGAGGCTCGCCAAAATGCTCGATTTTAAAAGCAGGATCGAGCGTTTGAATTCGATCCACAATCCGAATCATATCAACCAGCAGCACATCTCCTTTCCGCTCTTCCGGATGCGCCACGACAAGCCGGCTTAATTGGTCCTCCCATGCAGGCTGAGCAACCATCCGGCAAATCTGCCCCAGCAAGATCGGCTGATCTTCCGGCAGCCTCACCGTCTTTTTCAGCCTTAAATACACTGCCGGCGCCGTCGTCCTCTCATCGTCCATATGAAGCTCACACCTTTGCTCTATCATTTCGCTTAGTATCTGCTGCTGCCGGCTATCTTATGCTTTCATGCACAGCGCCGGCGGTTCAGCCGGCTCGCCATTTGCCAAAGGTCATGTTCGGCCGCGTAAATCGAAAGATGAAGCCGGATGAAACCTTTTTAAACAACAAAAAAGCCTGCAATGCGTTAAAAGCAATGCAGACTCTATATGCTTCGATTTGTTTTTGTTACTGAGCAATTTGATCTTTGATCGTTTTTAATATTTTCTTCTCCAGCCTGGAAACTTGCACTTGAGAAATGCCCAGCCGATCGGCCACTTCTGACTGTGTCTGATCTCTGTAATATCGCAAATAGACGATGAGCCGCTCACGCTCCGTCAACGTTTCGATGGCTTCGCTCAATGCAAGATTATCGAACCAATTGTCTTGTGAATCATCTGCGATTTGATCAATCAGCGTAATCGGATCGCCGTCATTTTCAAACACGGTCTCGTGAATGGAAGAAGGCGGTTTATTGGCTTCTTGAGCCAGGACGACATCTTCCGGCGTCACGCCCAAGCTCTCAGCGACTTCATTGATGGTCGGCAGCCGTCCTAATGTTTTAGACAGTTCATCTTTTGTTTTGCGAACTTTGTTTGCCATTTCCTTGAGTGACCGGCTCACTTTTACGGTGCCGTCATCACGCAGGAAACGCTGGATTTCACCGATAATCATCGGCACTGCATAAGTAGAAAATTTGACATCGTAGGACAAGTCAAACTTCTCTACGGATTTGAGCAAGCCGATGCAGCCGATTTGAAACAAATCTTCCGGGTCATATCCCCGATTCAGAAAACGCTGAACAACCGACCATACAAGCCGGATATTGCTTTGAACCAATGTATCTTTTGCCGATTCGTCGCCGGATTGACTCAGAGCAATCAGCCTCTTCACTTCATCGTCGTCAAGGTATCGGTGATTCTTCCCTTTCATCCTTGTATCCATGACCCCGCTCCTAATTATAAAGCGCTTTTTTGGAAGTGATCCGCTTTTTCATCTTTACAAGAGTGCCAAAACCTTCTTCTGATGTGACTTCGACTTCATCCATGAAATTTTCCATAATGGTAAAGCCCATGCCCGACCGCTCCAGTTCCGGTTTAGAAGTATACAGCGGCTGCCTGGCTTCTTCCAAATTTTTGATTCCTACTCCGTTATCCTCAACCGTAATATAGACCGTATCATTTTCAATTCTTGCTGTCATCGTCACCAAGCCGTCCGGTCTGTTCTCATACCCGTGGATAATGGCATTCGTTACCGCTTCCGAAACGACTGTTTTTATGTCTGTCAGTTCATTCATCTGCGGATCAAGCTGAGAAACAAAAGCCGCAATCGCAACTCTGGCAAAGGCTTCGTTTTGTGAAATGCTGGCAAACTGCACGCGCATGTAATTGTGGAATTCATTTTTCTGGGTCATAATGCGACCTCCAAACTGGACAAAGCTGACGCCTCATCTTTTTCAATCGTAAGAATTTTGAACAAACCTGACATTTCAAACAAACGGTAAATGGCATCGCTCACATCGCAAACGACCATCTTCCCGCCCAGAGCGCTGATTTGTTTATACCTGCCCAATATAACTCCCAAACCTGAACTGTCCATAAAGCTTAAATGTTTCAAACTCAAAATCATATGACGGCAGCGTCCTTGCTCAATCGCTTGCTCCAGACTCGTCTTTAAAGATTCGGCTGAATGATGATCAAGCTCACCACTCAGCCTCACAATGAGTGCACCGCCTTGTAAATTCATATCCATCTGCAGGCTCAAGATCTTCAACTCCTTCCGATGATCTGAACAAGCATTTCTACATGGCGATGAAAAATTCCTTCCGCATGACAAAACTAGAAGCAATCAGTCAATTTCAGACAAAATTCATTTGTCATCATTGGCTAGCAGCGATTTGCCCAACACGCGCTTAAACAGTCCCCACCAGCCGGCTTTGCCGATATCGACGTCTGAGTAAATCTCAAACTCTGCAATTTGTTCATCATCCTTGTACACGATCAGCTTGCCGATTTCGTCGCCTTTTTTAATCGGAGCTTCCAATTCGGACTTGATTTGCAGTTCATGGCGAATGCCGTCCGTCGGCTCGCCTTTTTTCAACAGCACGCTGTACTTTCTGGCTGCTTTGACAGGCATGATCGGAACTTGCCCTTTTTCAACGGACACGCTGCCGATTTCATCTCCCGGCTGGAATAAAACATGGCTGCGATATTGTGAAAATCCATAGTCGAACAATTGAGCAACTTCGGCATTTCTCGTCTTTGTGTTCGGCTCGCCGAGCACGACGGCAATGAGCCGCAAATCATTGCGATGCGCAGTTGCCGCCAAGCAAAACTTCGCTTCGCTCGTGTAGCCTGTTTTCAGGCCGTCTGCGCCGGAATAGAAACGAACAAGCTTGTTCGTATTCACGAGCCAAAACGGCTTATCCGTATTTTGGCGCAAATAGTCTTGATACTTGCCGGTGTATTCGGTAATTTTGGGATATTTCAGCAATTCCCGCGACATAATAGCAATATCGTATGCAGACGAATAATGATTTTCATCCGGCAAGCCGTTGCTGTTGGAAAAGCGGGTGTTCTCCATGCCGAGCTCCTCCGCTTTTTTGTTCATCATTTCAACGAACATTTCTTCAGAGCCGGCTATTTTTTCAGCCATGGCGACAGATGCGTCATTGCCGGAAGCCATCGCGATTCCTTTCAGCAGTTCTTCAACCGTCATCGTTTCGCCGGCTTCCAAAAATATTTGCGAGCCGCCCATGGACGCCGCGAATTCACTGGTCGTGACTTCTTCATCCAGTGAAATTTTCCCCTGTTCGATCGCTTCCATAATTAACAGCATGGTCATAATCTTCGTAATGCTGGCAGGCGGAAGCTGTTCATGTTCATTTTTTGCATAGATGACTGTCCCCGTATCCGCATCCATCAGCAAGGCAGATTTCGCGTTTGGAGCCAGATCGACGGAAGGTTTTGATTCCGGTTCCTCGGCAAAACCAGCCGCAGGAAGCAGCAATCCAACCAGCAAAACTGCAGATAACAGCAAAGCGAATTTTTGATTCAATGCTTTAAGCATTACTCCATTCCCTCCTATGGCATACACTAACTTCTAGCATTATTGCCATGGAAGAAGAAATATATTCCAATTTATGAGGGAATCATTCCATCTTCTGTCACGATCGCTAGAATCAAAGGAGGCGGCGCGGCTTGCGCGCTTCCCAGCTGGTAAGCATTCGCCGTCATCTGTTTAATAGGAGCAGGATCAATCGTTTCATCATTCCAATGCAGTTCTGCCAAACATTCTCCTTTTCTGACATAGTCGCCGATTTTTTTGCGAAGGATGATGCCGGCCGCCAGATCGATGCTCGAATCTTTGGTCATCCTGCCTGCTCCCAGCATCATGGCCGCTTTGCCGATCTGCTCGGAAGCCATCGCTTGCACATATCCGTCTTCGGAAGCGGACACTTCAGCCACAAACTGTGCGGTCGGGAGTCGGGCAGAATCTTCTGCTGCCGATGCGTCGCCGCCCTGAGCTGTCATCCATTGCTGCCATTTCTGCAAAGCTTGGCCGCTTCGAATCACTTCTTTCAACCGCTCTGAGGCCGCTTGTTCACTCGTTTCAATTCCTCCGACAATGAGCATTTGCTCGCCCAGCTTCATGCAGAGCTGCTCCAAATCTTCAGGCCCGTTTCCCTTCAATGCATCGATCGCTTCTTTCATTTCCAGCGCATTTCCAACGGCATAACCGAGCGGCTGGTCCATGCTGCTGATCAGCGCCACCGTTTTTCTTCCGACTTGTTTGCCGATATCGACCATCGCTTGCGCCAGCTTGACCGCCTCTTCCTTCGTCTTCATAAAGGCGCCGGGTCCGGTTTTGACGTCAAGCACGATCGCATCGGCTCCTGATGCGATTTTTTTAGACATGATCGAACTGGCGATGAGCGGGATCGAATTTACCGTTGCTGTCACGTCGCGCAAGGCATACAATTTCTTGTCCGCCGGAGCAATGTTGCCTGTCTGGCTGATGACCGCGACCCCGATTTCGTTCACTTGCGCAATGAATTGCTGTTTCGTTCGCTCCACTTGATAACCCGGAATCGATTCCAGCTTGTCGATCGTTCCGCCCGTATGGCCCAATCCGCGCCCGGACATTTTCGCGACGGGAACGCCGGCTGCGGCTGCGAGCGGCGCCAGCACCAGCGTCGTCGTGTCTCCTACCCCGCCCGTGCTGTGCTTGTCCACTTTGATGCCCGCAATTTCCGACAGATCCGCCTGTTCGCCCGATTCCGCCATCGCCATCGTCAAGGCAGCCGTCTCTTCCGCATCCATGCCTTGAAAGTAAACAGCCATCAGCCAGGCGGCCATTTGATAGTCTGGAATATTTCCGGCCGTATATTCTTCTATAAGAAAGCGTATTTCTTTGTCATCCAGCTTTATTCCGTCTCGTTTTTTTTCAATGATGTCCACTGCTCTCATATGACGCCCCCCTCTCATGCTTTCGGCACTAATTGACGCACAAGCTGCTGAAACGAATGTTTCACGCGCTCTGCAGTTTGCACGACTTCTTCATGAGACAGCGGCTGATCCAAAATCCCCGCCGCCATATTGCTGATGCAAGAAATTCCCAGCACTTCGATTCCGGCATGTCTGGCGGCGATCACTTCGAGCACCGTGGACATGCCTACCGCGTCAGCTCCAATATGGCGAAGATAACGAATCTCTGCCGGCGTTTCATAAGAGGGGCCGAGCAAGCCCGCATAGACGCCCTTTCGCAATGAAATGCCAAGCTCTTCAGCCGTTTCTTCCGCAATC
>CALKAN010000077.1 GCA_937983035.1 uncultured Paenibacillaceae bacterium
CCATCAAAGTTGCGACAACGATGCCCATCACTATCGGCTGCTGCACCGTTCCCCACTCAATCCATCCCCCTAAAGTCGTCATAAAGCCGCCGATCCCAGGACCAACGAATTTGGCAGCAGAAAAGCCGGCTGCAATCGAAACAAAAGGCGTAACAATAATGTCTACCTTCGTTTCTTTGCTTACAAGCTTTCCGATTTCTGTCGCAAATAAAGCAGCAATATAACTGCCCGCCGGACCGTCGAATTCCGCGCCCGCATGTCCTGCTGCTATCGCCGCAAAAATGACTAAAGGCGGAGCGCCCAAACCATAAGCAACAGCGGCTCCAATTGCCGGCCCCATGAGACTCATGGCGATTTCACCCATTTCGACAAAATAAGGCCATTTCAATTGCTCACCTGCTGTGCGAACGATCAAGCCGATAATCAACGATGAAAATAAACCGAGCGCCATGTAGCTGAGCGCATCAATCAGATAAGTCTTAAACGAGATATTGACATTTTTACGTTTTAGAAACTGTTTCAAAATGAGTTCAACCTCCTTAATCCCTCCATTGCTTCGACTCCTGAAGCGGCCTTCCTTATTTTACCTTAAATTGTGCAATCATACATACCATTTTTCATAAAAAAAGATCCCCTCATTTCCTTGATCGGAAAATGAGAAGACCATGCATATGAGCAGCACTTCGGCCATGCGCAAATGAGAAACGCTGCAGTCTATGAAACTACCATGCCATTTGATCCTGCAAACGACAGTAATCCTCGAATTTCAATAACCGGCAGTTATACTCGAAATGAATAACCGAAAAGTTTCACTCGAATTTGAATAACCTAAACCCGCAGTTGTACGCTAAAAATCTTTCCCGCAAGCGACGATGCAGGTGACAATGCCAGTCGATGCGGAAGCAAGCGCAGACAGGAGAACACGTCAATTATACGTGCCTTGAACAGAGCTTTATTATTCTACAATGACTTCATGAGCAGTCATCGCATGGAAGCCGCGAGCATCGACATGATACATCACGTAATAAGTGCCCGTCTTTGAAAAAGTGTACGAAATCGCATACTGTCCGTCGCCGCGGTGCTTTGCTTCAAGCATTTCATGATTTGTTTCATGCCCATCCATCGGATGATGATGGTGACCGTTTCCGTGTTCTGCTGCATGTTCACCATCAGCGTCATGCCCTTCAGCATGGCCGTGACCATGATTTCCTGCATGGCCGCCATCGTTTGCAGCATCTTCATCGTCCTCATGCCATATTTCAAACCGGACTAATTCTGCATCTTTGACCAATTTCCCTTCTTGCGTGACTGTCGCTACCAGCTCAACCGGTTCCCCAACCTTAATGCCGCTTTCAGGCTCCGTTGAGAAGGCGACTTCAATCGGCGCTTGAGGAAATGCGCTGGAATCGGAATCTTTGCCTCCCGCTCCGCAAGCGCTGAGCATGAGAACGGCAGTCAAAATCCCGCATGCCAGCAGTGCTTGCTTCCAGAACCGTCCGCGTTTCGAGCGCGGCATAGATTCGTTTTGAAAACTTCGACGCGTCTTTTCTTGCACACCTATGTTCGTTTTCATGTTCATCGTTCATCCTTTCCTGCAGCTTGTTTTCCGCCGTTTCATTTTTTACAAAACCATCCCGTCACTTATGTTTGCTCTCTTTATGCCAAGCCAAGTCCTAAACCTTGAAACTCCGAATGCTGAAAACAAATGTCAAACCTCTGCTGATCTTATCCTTTATTTTTCTCATGCACGAGCGCGCGCAAATCTTTCATAATCTGTTCGCGGTCCATATTTGCCTGTGAAGAACTCATGCGGTGATAGGCCCGGATCTGGTGATCCGCATCAATAATATACATCGTTGTCGCATGCATGCCCGCGCCTTCTTCATTGATCGCGTAAAAAAACTTCAGCTCGTCCGCGATCGACTGGATCTTTTCTTCATCTCCTCTCAGAAAACGCCAGCCTTTCTGATCGGCATTAAAATATCCAGCGTATTGCTGCAACGCTTCTGTCGTGTCCCGCACCGGATCAAACGTAATCGTCAACAATTCCACCTCTGTGCCGAACAGCCCTTCATCCTTCAGTTCGTTTTGGATATGTTCAAAATCCATCATCGTCATCGGGCAAACTCCGTCTGGACAATTAATAAAAATAAAAGCAAGCAATTTAATGAGTCCGTTGTCGGATTGATAAACCGTCTCGCTCAATGCTTCTTCGAGCTCAAACGCTTCGATCTCTCCGTGCACTTTCAGCTTTGGATGGCCGCCGCTGCCAAACCACGCGATCCCGGCAATAATAATTACAGCAGCGCATGCAATGATCAGCAGTGTCTTTTTGTTCGATTTCATGATGAGCACCCTTTCTTCCATATTAAAATTTTTTAATCACATTCATGTTGCTGTTCCGGTTAGTCTGGGTCCAGCAAGCCTTGTTCGTAGGCATATCTCGTAAGCTGCACCCGATTTTGCAAATGAAGCTTCTGCATAATGCTTTTTAAGTGATTTTTGACGGTATTTTCCGAAATGTTGAGAATTTGGGCAATTTCTTTGTTTAAGCAGCCTTTGGCCACCCATTGCAGCACTTCATGTTCGCGATTGGAAAGGGGACTGCTTGAATGACTGGGCGAATGAGTCTTGTCTTTGTTAAACTCCTGCAAAATTTTCATGGCTAAATCTTTTGACAGCGGCACTTCATCATCCACAATCGCTTGAAGATACTCATGCCAAGTGGAAGGGTGCAAATTTTTCAACAAATAACCTTGAGCGCCTTTCTTCAAAGCTTCGAATAAATCGGTGACTTCGTCAGACACCGTAATAATGATAATTTTAATCGCTGGAAATTTGCTTTTGATGATGCGGGTCGCTTCCAGTCCGTCTAATTCAGGCATGTTTATATCCATTAAAATCAAATCCGGTTCAAGCTCTTCCGCCATGCGGACCGCATCCCAGCCATTCTCCGCTTCGCCGACAACTTCAAAATGGCCGTGATCTTCAACGATCGCTCGAATGCCTTCTCTGGCATGAGCATGATCGTCTGCAATTAAAATGCGAAACTTCCGCTTCACGCAATCACCCCCATTCCCAAAGCGCGGCATGCGGTTCCTGCCGATTCACCACAGTAAGCAGCATGCCGTCTCAGCGTCCTCTTCAACATGTCAATCTTTCAAAACTTCTATCTAGTATTTCCACTTTTCCATTTTCTAACTGCGCATTCTCTCTGCATATTCCGCATCATCCACTTCCATTTTCCGCACGGCTTTCATCCGCGTCACCGTTTTGAATCGTCACCCGCGTCATGCCGTCTATCCGCTGCCAGTTTATTTTCCAATTCATTTCCTTTGCGCGGTCCCGCATAATTTCCATGCCATATCCGCCTTTCACCGCTGCATTCTGCTCATCGCTTCCCCGCTCTGCCGCCTCGGCAAAACCGATGCCGTCATCTTCCACATAACAAATCCATTGGTCATCTCCCAACAGATGGCCTCTGATCGCCGCCTGGCTTGCCTGAGCATGTTTTCGGATATTCATCAACGCCTCCTTGATGCAAGCATACAATTCAACTTTCTCTTTCGAGCTCAGCTTTTCTTCTGGTATATTCCAATCGAACGTCACCCGAAGACCGGTTTCCTGCCGCAATCCGGCAATAAACTGCTGCAGCGATTCCATCCAAGGCGAAGGATGGGCATCCGCCGCATGGCGCAAATTAAAGATCGATTGACGCACGTCCTCATGGATATGTTGAATGGTCTTGCGGATTTTCTGGTAATGCTCCTGATTGACAATATCCGGATCTTTCACTTCCCATTGATTTAATCTGACAGAGAGCAAAAACAACGACTGCGCCAGCCCGTCGTGCAATTCCCGCGCCATTTTCTCTCTTTCTTCAAGCATCGCTTTTCGCGCCTTCTCCTCTTCCAGCTTCCTATGCGTTTCTTCCAGAAGCAAAAACAGTTTTCGCACAAAAATAACCGTCACGGCAAAAACGATCACCGGCGTCAGCCAGTTTCCGGCGACCATCGATAAATGTCCGAGCATAAACGGGGTGTGCCGCACATATTCCCACAACCCGACCGCAACCGTTGGAATGACCAATATCAGCCATTTGATCTGTTTGTAGGACATCGTATTTGATGACACTGGACAACCCCCCTTGTACTTTACAATTTTATCGTAAAAAAAACGAGTTAGAATGACTCATTCGTGCTATTATTGTGACAAAATCGGTAATTCGCAAAATTTAATTCATCAATACCATCTGCGATTCGAATAACATGCGCCTTTCGTCATCGCAGCAACAATCTCCTTTTGAAATAAGCGCTTTTTTGATAGAATGAATGAAACTGAATGGAAAGGAACAGACCGGCTGCAGCCATATTGCAAAATATGACTGTTCGTTCAGCGAGACCGGATTAGACTTTTCAATCGATCTTAAGGAGGAACATGCATTGTATCTGTTAGGAATTGACATCGGAACAACAAACAGCAAAGCAGGACTATATGACATGAACGGGAATGCGATTGCCATCGCCAGCCGTCCGACGCAAACATTCCAAGATCCAAAAGGATTTCAATATTATGATCCAGACCAAATGTGGGAAACGGTCGCTTCCGCCATTCGCGAAGTGACTGAAAAAGCGGCGAGCGAGCAAACCAATCGATCCGATGATTCACCCTCGACATCCAGCTCAACCGACCGCCTGAAGATCGCTGCCATCGGCATCACCAGCATGGCCGAAAGCGGCGTATTCATTCATAAACAAACCGGCAAGCCGGCGTCGCCGTTTTTGCCTTGGTTTGATACGATCACTCAGCCGCAAGCGGAGCACATCTCCGCTCAAAGCGACATGTATGAGCGTTTTACCGCTACCGGACTGCGCGGCAGCTTCAAACTTGGGCTCGCCAAAATCCTTTGGATCCGCGAGCATTACCCTGAAGCGCTGAATGACGCGGTCTGGCTGTCCGCCTCCGGTTACATCGCATACCGGCTGACCGGACAAATGGCTGTTGACTACACGTTGGGCGCCCGCACCTATGCATTCCGCATTGACACCAAACAATGGGACAAAGATTGGATCCGCTCATTCGGCTTGTCCGAAAATATTTTCCCGGAAGCTCTGCCTTCCGACGCCGTGATGGGGCATGTGCAAAGTCATTTGAAGGACATCGGATTAACCGAGGGCACGCCTGTTACGATCGCCGGGCATGATCACGTATGTTCGGCCATGGCCGTAGGCGCCATTGTTCCGGAAAAAGTATATGACTCGATGGGCACTGCCGAAACACTTGTCGGCACCTTGCCTGAAAAGCCGCTCGGCCGCCGCGAATATAACGCCGGCCTCTCCTTCGGCTGCCACATCGCCAAAGGCCGCTATTTTTGGATGGGCGGAAACTCTTCCTCCGGCGGATCGGTCGAGTGGCTTCGCAAACAGTTGGGCGATCCCGAACTCGACTACCCAACTTTGTTGCAGCTGCTTGCTGACGTGCCGGAAGAACCGACCGGGATTCTGTATCATCCCTATCTCACCGGCAGCGGCGCACCGCAGCCTAATCCCCGCATGAAGGCATCCTTCATCGGGATCACAGCTCAGCATTCGCGCGGAGACCTGATCAAAGCCGTGCTCGAGGGCACGGCCTACCAACTGGAGTCGATCCGCCGCGAAGCTGAAGGGATCGCCGGCCAGCCAATCACGCGGCTGACCGTCGTCGGCGGCGGCACGCGCAACCCATACTGGCTTCAGGTTAAAGCGGACATCGTCGGATGCGAGCTCGAAATCCCGCACATAGAAGAAGCCACGATGGCCGGCGCGGCCATGACTGCCGGCATCGCCGCAGGTTGCTACGCTTCCGCCGAAGAAGCCGCCAAAGTCACTGCCGCCGCTCGCGACGCTCAAGCCGCCAGCGTGATCCGGCCGGACTCCGCCCGCCATGAACAATACAAAAAACTGTACGAAGAAGGATATGTCAAGCTCGCTGACTTCCTGCAGTCTTATTTTTCAAATTAATCGCGTGCAGATCTTGGATCAGCACATCCATCTTCATGCTCGCATTAAATACGCTAGTATAGCTTCAATGCATCTTTGTCATCTGCTGAACATCTTTTTCAACTGCAAAGTTTCCGATTCGATAGAACGTCCATGGGTGAGGCTGATCCTCACCCTTTTTTTATTTTGCATCCTTCATTTCGTCGAAACTTTTTAAACCTCTCTCATTTATTTATATCCTTTCTCTTATTATAACTTTTCCATTCCATTCTCGCCTTCTTTGACACTGTTCTAACTCGCGCATCTTTCCGCTCGACTTGTTCTTTCTATTTATTTCACACATTCTATTTATTCCATAAATTATTCCACAAAGCTATTCCACGAAGTCTATTTCACCCATTGCATTTTTTTCAAAGCTGCATCTTTTTCACTCATCCATCATTCCTCCTGCTCCGCTGATATCATTCATTCCAATCCCTGTTCATGTAACATTCCATCACACATATGAGGGGCATCACTTTGGATATCATTCACTCCAGGGCCTTGTTCATGCGATCCCTTTCGATCAGTTGCGAATCACATTTCCTAAACGACTTACATATAGAAGCAATCTCCCATTGTTTATAGAATAAAAAGAATAAAAAAATCGTGACGCATGTTACAAAACCCTGTTAGATCCTTCTTTTCAATCACGTGCGAAGCCAGATTCAAATGAAGTTCATGCCTGCCGCGCGCACTCTGAACCTTATCCCCTTTGCTCAGGATATTTTCATATACTTCATAATGTATGCCCCGTTCAGTGAATCGGACCAATCCTTTGGTTAGGAATAGATGCGGTTCGCCGGCCTGGCGTTTGTCGCGATCATCCCCACATCCATTCCTTCTTCCAGCATTTCTCGGATGACATCAGTCAAACCGCCAGCGCTCATCAACACTGAGCTTTGGGGATACTGGTCAGAACGACTGAGCAACGTAAATATTGACGCCGCACCTAGCCTGCGAAAACAAACGAAACGAGGTAAAAAAGATAACGACACTAAGCGGCAAAAACAAACGAACTGAGCAAAAAGATAACGACACTAAGCGGCAAAAACAAACGAACTGAGCAAAAGGGATAACGACGCCAAGCCTGCGTTTCGACAACGATCATTTTCGGCTTTACGGCATCCATTGACATGCAGCGTTAAGCAAATTCGTTTCAATGCGTGAACAATTGCGTTGCATGAACAATTGAGCCGCGCTACGATTCAGCCTTTTCATTTTCCCGGCGAATCCGCGGCAGCGCGAAAGAAATCGCCAGCGAAATGACGGCCAAAATTCCCAGCACAATAAAAACATGATTCAAACTAAATGCCAATGCTTCTCTGAAAGGCTGCAGCAAATGTTCCGGCAGCTCCGTGTTCGCTGTGTTCAGCGCCTCGTTCAAATCATTTCCCTTAAAATCTATGCCCCGCTCCTCCAGCCAACTGGCCAGCCTGCTGTTCATATAAGCGCCGAATACAGCGATGCCGATCACTTGTCCGAGAATGCGCAAAAATGAATTGGATGCAATCGCAATGCCCCGTTGTTCCCATCCTACTGCAGATTGAATCGAGACCGTATGCGAAGTAAATACCGACCCGAAGCCAAGCCCGCATGCTGCGGCGAACAAAGCGATCATCCAAGGCGGAGAGCTGAGACCAATCGTTGAAAGACCGATGCTTCCCGCGGTAATCATCACCATGCCTGCTAATATAATCGGACGGGCACCCCACTTTCCAATCACTCTGCCTACGTTCATGGAGCCTGCTGTCCACAGCAGCGTCATTGGAATCAGCATCAGTCCGGAATAAGTCGCCCCTTTGCCATAAACGCCTTGAATCCACAGCGGAACATAAAAATTAACAGCCACCAAAATTGCGCTGATCAAAAAGCCGGATGCGTTAGCCAGCGATATAATGCGAATTTTAAATAAGTGCAAAGGAAGCATCGGTTCCGGCACCCGCCGTTCTATCCAAATGAATGCGATAAAAAGCAGCGCCGAACTTGCAAACAAACCGATCATCACCGGAGATCCCCAAGGATAGGTTGAACCCCCTTGCAAAAACGCATACAAAAGCAACACCATGCTAAGCGTAAAGGTCATAATTCCGCCGTAATCGATCGAATGTTTTCTTTTCTCAAAATCTTCGTGCAGCGATGTCCATAATATCACCAGTGCGATGAAACCGAACGGCAAATTAAAATAAAAAATCCAATGCCACGAAACGAGGTCTACGATCATTCCTCCAGTAAGCGGGCCCAGCACGCCGGCAATTCCCCAAATGACGCTGAGCAAGCCTTGCATTTTGGCTCTTTGTTCCAGCGGAAAAATGTCCCCGATTATCGTGCTCGTGACAGGCATCAACGCCCCTGCCCCCAATCCTTGAATTGCACGGAATACGATCAATTGATTCATGGACTGAGACATCCCGGACAGCGCTGACCCGAGCAAAAACAACAACGAACCGAACGTAAACACTTTCTTTCTGCCGAATAAATCCGCTGATTTCCCATAGATCGGCGTTGAAATCACGGTCGTAAGCAAATAAATGGAAACGACCCAGCTCATCGATTCCACGCCGCCTAAGTCGCTCACAATTTTCGGCATCGCTGTCGATACGATTGTTCCTTCTATGGCTGATAAAAAAGTAGCCGTTAATACGGCGATCATCACATTGCGCCGGTTTGTCTGCTTCCGCGTTGCTCCAGTCATTTTTTGCTTCCCTCGTATCTATCATTTTTCATCCGATCCATAACGCTTGCTGCTTAAATTTTCCAAATGTTACGATGACAGTTATATTCTAGCATATAATGCTCATGTTTGCGGCTGACTGACAAAAGACCGGCATTTCCAGATCATTTGATAAAGTTTCCGTATCAATCAGACGCATGTCGAAGCAATTCTTCATATTCTTCCCATGATCTGCAGCCCAACAAAAAAAGAGAAGCACATGCGGCCTCTCTCCGAATATTTATATCATCTGCCTATAACCAGATCTTCATTCTTCTCAAACGAATGCGGAAATCTTAAACGAATGCGAAAACAACATGCCTAAACGCGCTGACCCTCAGCCGCCAATGCATCTTGTTTCGTTGCATGCACGGTGCCGAAAGGATGCTCTGGCGGAGCATAAATCGAATAGAGTTTCAGCGGTTCTCTGCCGGTGTTTGTCACATTGTGCCATTTCCCTGCCGGCACCATGATCGCATCGTTTTCACTCACTCTCCTCTCGAAATCCAAACGATCCGGCGCATCACCCATCTGCACGATTCCGTCCCCTTCCTCAATGCGCAAAAACTGATCTGTACCGGGGTGAAGCTCAAGTCCGATGCTCTCGCCAACCGGGATGCTCATCACCGTCACTTGCAAATGTTTCCCCGTCCAAATGGCCGTCCGAAACGTGCGATTTCGTTCAGCCGCTTGTTCAATGTCGATCACAAATGGTTTGGCCCCTTCATCCTTCAACTGCAAAACGCCGTCCCCGTTATCATCATCAGGACGATCCGCTCTTGCTTCGTGCGGGGAATGCCAGTAAGACCATTGTCCGGATGCCGCCCCAACATTCACTGGCGGAGTCCAATACGTCAACCTGCTGGCATAATCAATATTTTCTGACGAAATCCATGGCTGCAGTTGTCTCGTCAGCGCAGCGTTCTGCGCAAGCGCTCCGCTGGGATCGGATGCTGTCCCGCTGCAACAAGCAAATTGACGTGACGCATACAAATAAGGATGAGTATAAAACGTGTAATACAACCTCTTCATTCCTTTCAAAATGGAGTCATCATCCTATCGTATTCAATTCGCCCAGCAGAGGTACTTTGTTTTACGGCAAAATTTTTCACGCTCAGCACTCAATCATCTCCATGCGAAATTCGGCGAGCGCCAAACAGCTGTCAGCAACTGCCAGACAAACCAACTGGCATCAACTTTGCTTGATCATTATGAGGCATAGTGTCCTTAGCTATGAACGATTAAAATGTCATTCATCAATCTTTTTGCAATGTTATGGCAATGTGTTGCAACTTTTGCGCTCACAAACCGTCTAATACTTAAATCGTTTTATTTATCTGCAAGCATAAAAATTTCATGGGGTCAAAGCGATGGAAAGAATATAATGATTAAAATCGCAAAGGGGGCTGCATAATGAGAATTTTTGCATCAGCATTGCTTTTTTTCGTATTTTTGGTGTTCGGATTCTTTGCCCTGTTCATCGTCATCTTCAGCGGAAATCAAATTTTTTACGCTCCGTTTATCATCATCACAGGGATCGGCTTGTATATTTTTATCGTTCTGGCTATTTTTCAAAAATTTAAAAACAAATACGTCGTGTACTCGTTTATCGCGTTTTTGATTTTAGCCGCGGGCTCAGCAGGCGGGTATGAAGCCTGGAAAGCTTACCAAAAAAGTCTCGAAGTCGTATCCGTGCAAGATGTCAATTTGTATCATTATGAACCTTTTAAAGAAGGAACGCTCGCAGCTAAGCTCGATGAAGAAAGCACGTTCAAAATCACAGATTCGCTGCCAAAATTAGACGGGTCTACGGCCCTTTACCCGTTATATGCTGCGTTTGCGCAAGCGGTCTATCCCGAAGGGGAATACCGCTATTGGAACAGCGAAGTCATGTCCTCTCAAACGAGCGGCGCATATGCGCGCTTGCTGAAAGGAGAAGCGGACATCATCTTTGTTCCAGCGCCTTCGGAAAGCATCAAGCAGCAAGCAGCTGCGCAAGGCATTGAGCTGCAGTTAACGCCCATTGCCAAGGAAGCGTTCGTCTTTTTTGTCAATGCGGGAAATCCGATTGAATCGCTCACTTCAGAACAAATTCGAAAAATATATTCAGGGGAAATTACAAACTGGAAAGAAGTCGGCGGCGAAAACAAAAAAATTATCGCTTATCAAAGACCGGAAAACAGCGGCAGCCAACAAGCATTGCGGCAATTCATGGGCGATGTGCCAATCATGAAACCGAAAAAAGAAAGAGTAGCGGCAGGCATGGGCATGATTATCGAAGAGGCGGCCAAATACAAAAATTACAACAGAGCCATCGGCTATTCATTCCGCTTCTTCTCCGAAGAAATGGTACAAAACGGAGAGATCCGGCACTTGGCCGTCGACGGCGTGCTGCCGACGAAAGAAAACATTCGCAACGGCAGCTATCCGATTACATCCGAATTTTACGCCGTCACCCGTTCAGATCACAAGCACCCGCAGATCGATGCGTTTATCGCTTGGATATTATCTGAACAGGGGCAGCTGCTGGTTGAACGAACAGGCTATGTATCCATCAACAACCACTGATACTTGCAGCAAGCACGCATGACATCTCTGCCATGCGTGCTTCATATTGCGCTGTCAACGACTGCGCTCGCTCCTAACTTTCACCTGCCTCCAATCCTCACAGGATATGGAATGTCTAACTGATCAAAAATACTTTTGTTGTAAAAAGAGGGTAATCATTCGCATTATAGTACGGCAACGCATAAACTGCACCGCTGCGATCCATTCCCCAAGCAAGGTCTTATAAAAATAATGCTGCTTTAAATAGAATACTAGGCAGCATTTTTGTTTTTTGAAATCATATCGATAATTGCCCATAATAAAAAACATATCGCCAAAACTAATGTGATAATCTCCGGCGTAGAAGAATAGGTTTTTGTAAGTTTTAGAGCAACCTCAAGTGTATTTGTATTTATAGATCCTTGATTTGCAGCTAAAATTGCAGCAGTTAAATAGTGGATAAAGTTTCTAAAGATAAAAAGCATTGCTGCTATAGCTATTAGAGAAATCCCAGCGCCGAGTTTATTCATAAATACTCCTTATCAAATATACATGTTTTTTTATTCTAATGTGTAGGAGGGACTGTATCTTCCATAATAGTATATATACCGTCTGGTATTCCAAATAGATCTTTAGCGATAAATACTTCAATCCAAGTAACATCGTCAAAAAGCTTTGTTGAACCATTTTGATCAATGAACCATACATCCTCATAAAGAGTACCTAATGAGTTGTCCATATAAGGTATATAATCCATCCAAGCATAGTGACCAGGAGATACTGGTTGAGTAACGGTGTCGGATCGGGTGTAAGTGTTTGACCAAGATGCTCCTACAGATACTCCAGCGGAAAATGCATTGCGTTGATGTGAATAATCAAATGAAAAAGTAGATGTGTATGATTGTGAAACGTGAACACTCAAACCTCATATTAATTCATTACAGGAATAGCTTCTTCTATATATTTTAAGTGATTACATCTATATATTAACATAAAATGGGTGGTTTTGGAAACCTGTTGTCTTCTTGGTTATCTACCGATTGAACGTTTCGGTTCGAATCAAGCAATTATTGCAATACAAAAGATCTTAAGGTGAAAGATTACTTAACTTTCTTGAGGGAGGTATGCTGATGGTAAATTCATGCTGATATCCGTCCCGAAAAATCCGATATAACTGCGAGTAGATATAAGTTATCGATTAGATCATAATGAATTTATGCGTAATTGTTTTACTAAGCTGATAAACCGGCAAGAGCCGTCTGTTTCCATCGGGATTTTTTTCGTTGCACAAACAATTAGTATTGCAGCTTAAAGAAAGGATCTTTTAATAGAATTTCATCTTCCTTGAAAGTATGATATACGATCTTGGCATTAAACCGGGAGACCAAGTTATTTTTCGTAGACTGGATAAACATAACTATGTGGTATCGCTGCTTGACGAGGAAAAAATAAATTCTATTTTGTTGATTGATTCGATATGTTTCCTTTCAGCAGGCAATCCAAACCAACCTCGTAATGAAGATCGTGCGGAAGCGCAATGAGAACCGCATCCACATCATCCAGCAATTCGCGATAATCTGCCACCGCCTTTTCGGCCCCCAACTTTTCGGCTGCAAGCTTCGCCCGCGATAAATCGATGTCACAAGTTGCCGCAACATGCATTTCGTCTTTCAATTCCAGCAAGCCTTGAGCATGGGAGCCTGCCATCCCGCCGCATCCGATGATGCCTAAACGAATTCGCTCCATCGTTCTCACTCCTCATGTCAATCTTTCCAATTTCGCCATTTCCCAAACCGAGAAGCAAATCATGCCAAATTTTCCACCGAATTTTTTCAATTCGCAAAATAAAGAAAGCGCTTTATCACTTTTCATATATCACGCCGAAACACGCATGAACATATGATTTTCCTCAAATTTCGGCTGTATTTCCAAAATATGTTTAATGCAATTGGCAGCGTTCCCTTTTATGCATCACAATGGTAGAATAGTAATTGAAAATAATAGAAAGCAACGGAGAGAAGCAATGAAAAAGAAACGCATTACCATCCACGATATCGCTCGTCTGGCGGGTGCATCATCGGCGACGGTTTCCCGAGTGCTCAGCAACAGTTCCTATCCCGTCAGCGACGAACTAAGAAATAAAATTCGCAAAATCGCAGAAGAGCATCATTACATTCCGAATCGGATCGGGAAACAATTGAAAACCCATGACAATTTAACGATTGGCGCCATCATCCCGACGATCAGCAACCCTTTCTATGCCTCCATCATGCTGGGCATAGAGGAAATCGCACAACAGAACGGATACCATGTTTTTCTCTGCAACTCCAAACAAAGCGCGAAACTGGAAGAAGAATATTTGAAAACATTGTTTGAAAACCAAGTCGAAGGCGTCATTGTTTCTTCTATCTCTGCCGACAAAAAGCTGTTGTCTCATCTGTTAGATCTCGGCATGAAAGTCGTTGCCGTCGATCAACACATCGAAATGAAAAATGTCCGGCAAATTGAGTTCAATTATCGCAAAGGCGGCTTTATTGCCGTGAAACATCTAATCGATAACGGTCATCGCAAAATCGCCTATATTACTGCTCCGCTGGATCGTCCCAGCCGGAGAAGCATCTTTCAAGGATATCAAGATGCGCTGATTGAAGCCGGGATCACGCCTGAGGAAGATTATGTGCAGATCGCGGAGAAAGAATCTTCGCTTTACGACGAAATTTTTGAATTCGAGAACGGACGGAAGCTCGCGCGAAATCTGCTCAAATTAGAATCGCCTCCGACCGCCGTTTTTGCATGTAATGACTTGACGGCGATCGGGGCGATCCATGAATTTACGAAGCAAGGCGTACGCGTCCCGGAGGACATCTCCGTCGTAGGCTTCGACAATATTGAATTCGGCCAGATGGTCATGCCTGCTCTCACAACCGTGAACCAGCCGAACTATGAGATGGGCAAACTGGCTTGCAACATTTTGCTGGATATGATCAAAAACAAACACGCGCCGGAAATCGAAATTATGCTGCAGCCCGCCCTGGTTGAGCGGGATTCAGTGGCAGACATTCGCTGAGACGGGCTCTATTCAAAGAAGAAATCTATTCCAAGAACAGCTCCATTTCATAATAGAATCAAATTTGATTCACAAAAAACAGAAAAGCTCATCCAGCCATCCTGTCTGCGCCGTTTCGAAGAGGCGGCCTAAGACATCTGCGGCTCTGTTTTCAACGCCTGAAGAAGCTGCAAAGCTTGTTCTGCAAACAGGTCCCCCGCCTCCGCTTGCAGCCGGCTGTACTCGCGCAGTTTGTTTTCATAACCGCCTTGCTTGTAAGCCTCTTGCGTGCACACGTAGCCGCTCACTGAGCCGTTGGACAGTTCGGTGACGATCGTCAGCGCGAACGGAGATCGGCGCTTTATTTCGAGACCGAACTCTGCGAATATTTCCGCCGGCATAAATACGAACGCTGTCTCACCGAAAGCCCAGGCTTGAATCTCTGCCTCTGTTTGCTCCTCTTCCCTCTCCGCCAACTGAATCACTTGCCTGGCCAAATTCAAGGCAAGCGGATTGGCCGAAGCCGCGGATTGCACCGTACGCTTCGCCTCAGCCAGCTCTTCAGCCGATGGCCGCCGATAACGGATCGGAACAAAGGCCCGTTTCATCCGAATCGACGGTTGGGGCGTGCAGCAAATTTTCTCCCGCACCTTCATGACTTCTCCAGCCAGAATACGGCCCATTTTTAAATAATGCGCCTTTCTGTCCAAAAGCCAATTTCCGCTTACGTCAATGTGGTTGATGTTTCCGCTCGCTCCTTGCAAAAACAAGACGACCACGTGCTCTCCGTACACGCGCTTGAGCGTGCGGCTCAATTCCCCGGGATAATCTCCGCTGTATTCCAAGCCGCCGACCACGTCCGGATGACATGCGAAATTCACGACAATGCCGAGCGGACGGCCGGAAAGATCGTCAATGCGCATCACCGCGACATCTGGATCGATCGGGCCGGCCGGCTTTGCGATCTCCGGATTGCCAATGCCGGGATTCGTCGCCACAGACCCGTCTTTCATCCAAAATCGCCGTTGAAATGAAATTCCTTCTTCTTTCCCCAACCCGAATCCGATCTGAGCTTCCGCGCGCTGCTCGCAAGCAAGCACCGCCGCATCCGCCGCCTTCAGCACGAGCCAATCCAAATATTCTGGATCAACCGCTTTCACATAGCTGGTGCGGATAGTCGGCCCTGACGTATGAGAATGCGTGGAACAAACCGTTATATTGTCTGCAGGAATCGGTGTAAGCGCCGCAATGCGTTCACGGATTCGCTCCACTTCCTTTCGGGCCAAATCGATCGCATCCAGTGCCACCACAGCAGCGAACACTGCGCCGGAACTGCCCTCGTCTCTACACTCCAATACGAATGCTTTCGCATATAAATCATCTTTTATTCCTGTCGATATGCGTTCATGGCCTGCGCCGGGCATCGGACTTCCCAGCGCAGGCGTAATCACGGTTTCATAAAATCCGCAAAGGATCATAACACCCCGTCCTTATTGTTGTACCATTCCTCCACAACATCATGCAATGCAAACTTGCTGACCGGAGCCGGCTCGCGGTTGATCCATCTTCCGTTTGTGAAATCTGGAAAACTCATCGTCGCGCCGTTCTGAGCAATCGACTGCTCTGAAAGCACCGTCACAGCCATCCAGGCCGCAGCATCATAAACGTCAATCGGGGGAGCAATCTTTTTCACGATGCTTTCGATATAAGCGCGCAAACAGAGGTAATCCATTCCGCCGTGGCCGCCGCGCACGCCAAGTTCGATATATTGTTTCCACAACGGAT
>CALKAN010000078.1 GCA_937983035.1 uncultured Paenibacillaceae bacterium
CAAAAAAATCCTGACCGCATATGACAAGAGAAATGATTTATGCTGATGCTCACGACTTTCCCCTCATGCATCCCATTCATGCACATGTGCATATTTGCGTTCAAAACATCAGGCACATGATTAGATGCGTCTTGTCTCATGCTTCAATCCGAGAACTGGCGGCGGCGACAAAGCTCTTAAAAAGCGGCTGCGGCCGATCCGGACGAGACGTAAATTCCGGATGAAATTGCACAGCTAAAAACCATGGATGATCAGGAAGTTCAATAATTTCCACTAAACGACCGTCAGGAGAAGTGCCCGAGATGACCAATCCCGCCTGCTCCAATTGTTCTCGATAATCATTGTTAAATTCATAGCGATGCCGATGACGTTCATGCACTAATTCCTGTTCATAACTTTTCATCGCAAGCGTGCCTTCTTTTACTTTGCAAGGATAAGACCCCAGCCTCATCGTGCCGCCCAAATCTTCGATATTTTTTTGTTCTGGCAGCAAATCAATCACCGGATAAGGCGTGTCCGGATCAATTTCGGAACTGTTCGCTCCAGAAAGCTGCGCCACCGATCGGGCAAATTCGATCACGGCCACCTGCATGCCGAGACAAATGCCAAAAAACGGAATGCCTTGCTCCCTCGCATAGCGCACAGCACTTATTTTTCCTTCAATTCCGCGATCGCCAAACCCGCCCGGCACCAAAATGCCTTGCACATCGCCGAGCAAATCCGCAACATTGTCATCCGTCACTTCTTCGGCGCTCACCCATTTCACTTTCACTTCCGTATCACAAGCGAACCCCGCATGACTCAGCGATTCCACCACGCTTAAATAAGCATCAGGCAATGAAACATATTTGCCGACAATGGCAATGGTCACCGAGTGCTTCAAATTTTTCACCTTGTCCACAAGCTGTTGCCACTTGGTCATATCCGGTTCAGGAGCTTGCAGCTTAAGATGATTCAGCACGATGTCGTCCATGCCTTGCTCTCTGAGCGAAAGCGGAATCTCATACAGCGTATCCGCATCCCTTGCTTCAATAACCGCTTTATTGTCAATATCACAAAACAGCGCCAATTTATCTTTTAATTCTTGCGTCAGGGGATATTCCGTGCGGCATACGATTATATGCGGCTGAATGCCGATGCTTCTTAACTCTTTCACGCTGTGCTGCGTCGGTTTCGTCTTCACTTCGCCGGCTGCTTTCAAATAAGGAATCAGCGTCACGTGAATGTACATGACATTGTGGCTTCCAATATCGCTTTTCATCTGACGGATCGCTTCCAGAAACGGCAAGCTCTCAATATCTCCTACCGTGCCTCCGATTTCCGTAATCACGACGTCTGATCCCGATTCTTCGCCCGCTTTAAAAATCCTTTCCTTAATTTCATTTGTAATATGCGGAATCACTTGCACAGTGCCGCCCAAGTATTCTCCTCTTCTTTCTTTCGATATGACAGAAGAGTATATTTTTCCTGTGGTGACATTGCTGTTCTTCGTTAAATTAATGTCAATAAATCGTTCATAATGTCCCAAATCCAAGTCTGTTTCAGCGCCGTCTTCCGTTACGAAAACTTCCCCGTGCTGATAAGGGCTCATCGTGCCCGGATCGACGTTAATGTAGGGATCAAACTTCTGAATGGTCACTTTCAGACCGCGATTTTTCAATAATCTGCCCAATGAAGCAGCAGTAATCCCTTTGCCCAGCGATGAGACGACACCGCCTGTCACAAAGATGTATTTCGCCAATGTGGTACCCCCCTAAATATGCCTAAAAAATTTCACAAAAAAATAAAGTGACTCCGCATAATCAGAGGCACTTTTAATCCAAAATCTATACTTATTTCATCTATGTTCAGCCCTTGAAATAGTTTACTAATCCCAATAACGCATGTCAAGGGCATCTGGTTCCAGTTTAAGCAATATGTGCTTGAAAAGGAAAATGAGCCTTGCGGGCGTCACAGGTCGTCCTCGTCCTCTTCAATCTCATTGTCTGCATCGAGTTCCTCATCATCAAACACTTCTTCATCATCGTCTAAATCATCATCCAAGATTTCATCATCTTCATCGACCAAATCGTCATCTTCGAAAACTTCTTCCAGTTCGTCCTCCAATTCAACCAGCTCATCATCTTCGTCATCTTCATCATCATTAATAATGCGCGGACGATCGGGCGTTCCCACAGATTCATCTATCTTGTCGATCGGATACCAACGTTTCAGCCCCCATGTATTGTTGCCGATGCAAGCGAATCTGCCGTCGATGTTAATTTCGGTATACAGCTGAGCGATGACGTCTTGAATTTTCTCTTCCGGGATCCCTTTATGCTTCGCCACCTCATTCATCAAATCCCGGTAATAAAAAGGATTGTTTGCTTCCTTCAAAATCAGAAAAGCCAAGTCAACCATCGCCATTTCCTGCGCTTGCTCCGGTGTTATCTTCAACGTATAGTTGGCCGCCATATGTCCACACCCTTCCTTTCCGTAACTGTTGTTGATTTATATAGTAAAACGCATTTCACATGAAAATGCAAGGCAAATGCGGCGCATCAAATGCTTGCGCCCAATTCACGCCGCACAAGGCACACACCCTTTCTCTCCCTTCATGCTTCACATAAGATAAGCCATGGGTTTGTTATTCCCTGATTACCGCGACTGGGTCTTGCCGCCTATCGAAGGGAGAGATCAAGTGAAACGCATCATTCGATTTATCGGCCGTCAAGAATATTTATCGTTTATTCGACATGTGAAACGATCAAACAAGAAATTATATCGAAACATGGAACCGATCGATTTGATCCATGCGGTCGCCTGCACGCGTGCGGATCTGAAAAGATTAAAGCACGTCCCAGGAATAAGGTGCATAGAGGAAAATATTAAAATTCGCATCCGTTTTATCAAAGAGCAATTTCCAATCGGGCTCCCGGTTTCGCAGCCTGAACATTCACCCATCCATACTTCGCCCGCTGTGACCATTCCGCGAGGAATTAAACAAATTCAAGCTCCTAAAGCATGGAAATACAGCAAAGGGAAAAGAGTGCATATCGGCGTCATCGACACCGGAGCCGATTATTCGCACCCTAATCTAAAACATTCGCTGGGACAGGGTTTCAATTGCCTTCAAAGCTACGCCGTTCCAAACGATGACAATGGACACGGCACTCACATCTGCGGCACGATTGCGGCCAATGGGGGCGAGTCAAGGTTTAAAGGCACGGCGCCGGCTGCGATCATCCATCCCGTCAAAGCCTTCGATAAGCACGGGGCCGCCTATGTTTCCGACATCATTAAAGCCATCGAATGGTGCACAACCAACCGCATGGATATTATCAACATGAGCTTTGGCATGCAAACAAGAAGCCAAGCTCTCCTGGATGCCGTAACGAATGCCGTTAAAAAAGGAATTATCGTAGTCAGTTCTGCGGGAAATGAAGGAAAACGTTCAGACATCGATTATCCTGCCCGCTTTAAAAATACGATCGCCGTCGGAGCAGTAGACAAAAAGAAAAGAATCGCATCTTTCAGCAATCGAGGCAAGCAAGTGGATTTCTACGCGCCCGGCGAAAAAGTTTACTCTACGTGGCTGGACGGCAAATACAGCTTGCTGAACGGAACTTCGATGGCCACCGCCCATGTTACCGGCACCGCAGCGCTGCTGTTGTCATTAAATCCTAAATTGACAACTTACCAAGTCAAACGCATATTGCGGCAAACCGCAGTGCCGATCATAGGAAAAACAGGAAAGCCCATGGCTAAAAAAATGGTGAATGCTTTCAAAGCCGTGCGGTTTCTGAGAAGAAGGACTCGCCCCGCATGAACTACATCTTTTCCGGAGCGGATACGCCGATGAGCTTCAGCACATTTTGCAATACAATTTGAACGGATTTAAGCAAGCCCAGCCGAGCTTGAGTTAAAGCCTCATTTTCAGTAATGACCCGCTCCGCTTTATAATAACTGTGGAACAGCGATGCCAGTTCATAAACATATCGCACAATGCGGTGAGGCGCATATTGCTGTGCTGCAATTTCCAATTCTTCCCTCAACTCAGCCATTTTATGCAATAAGTCAAATTCGTGCTCATGAGTCAGCAGATCCAGCTTTAATTCGCTTGGCTCAACTAGTGAGATGCCCTGTTCCTCCGCTTGCCGGAAAATGCTGCATATGCGCGCATGCGCATATTGGACATAATAGACGGGATTTTCATTGGACTTGGACAAAGCCAGATCCAAATCGAAGTCCAAATGCGTATCCGTGCTGCGCATCGTGAAGAAGTAGCGCACGGCATCTACGCCTGCTTCGTCCATCAGTTCCTCCATCGTTACTGCTTTGCCCGTCCGCTTGGACATTTTTACCTTTTCGCCGTTTTGATACAGGCTGACCATCTGGCTGATTAATATAACCAGCCTCTCCGGATCATAACCAAGCGCCTCCATGGCCGCCTTCATGCGCGGCACATAGCCGTGATGGTCTGCTCCCCAAATATTGATGAGTCGATCGAATCCCCGGGCAAATTTATCTTTATGGTATGCGATGTCCGGCGCAAGATAAGTGTAACTGCCGTCTCCTTTAATCAGGACCCGGTCTTTGTCGTCCCCGTAGGAAACCGTATCCAGCCAAACAGCTCCATCTTTGTCATAAACTTTGCCTCTGTCCTTCAACTCCTCCAGCACAGCTTCCACTTTGCCGGTCTCATATAAGGACGTTTCGCTGTACCATACGTCAAACTTCACTCGGAAACGCTCGAGGTCTTGTTTGATCTTCTCCAACATTTTTTTCAAGCCGTGCTCTTTAAAATGTTGAAACCGCTCCTGATCCGGAAGCTTTAGCAGCCGGTCTCCTTCTGTGCGAGCCAATTCGCTTCCGATCTGTATGATATCTTCGCCGTAATATCCGTCTTCCGGCATTTCTGCTTCCATTCCGAGCGCTTGTTTATATCTGGCTTCAATCGAATGCGCCAAATTGTCAATTTGATTGCCGGCATCATTGATGTAATATTCCCGTGTCACCTCATAACCGGCGCTTTCCAAAATGTTGCAGATGGCATCCCCAACCGCGGCTCCCCGCGCATGACCTAAGTGAAGGCTGCCAGTCGGATTCGCGCTGACAAATTCGACCTGCACTTTCTGTCCTTTGCCGATATCACTGCGTCCGTAAGCTTCCTTCTCGGCCAAAACTTGCGGGATGACATCATATAAATAGTTTTTTGACATAAAAAAGTTCATGAATCCCGGACCGGCGATCTCGATCCGTTCAACGCCGGCAGCCTGTTGATCAAAATGTTCCATCAACTGCTGTGCAATTTCACGAGGATTGCGCTTGGCAATCCGCGTCAGCTGCATCGCAATGTTCGTCGAATAGTCCCCATGGCTCTTTTCTTTCGGCTTTTCAATTACCGCCTCGGGAATTTGGTCCTCCGGCACGAGTTTCGACTTTGCAACAGCGGCGGTAATTTGTTCAATCAACTTCGTTTTGACTTGTTCCAGTATGTTCATTTTGCTGGCTGCTCCCTTCATTTTCCGAACTTTCATTGCTTTTGCCGTCAAGCGGGCTGCCCATTTCAAATTTAAATGCCGATAAATCGCTTTAGCTTTTCCGCTGCACGATCCATCATTCCGCAGGCTGAACAATGATTCGAATGCGCATCTTGCCCGTGTACTCGTGCGCAAACCACGAATCATACTCCCATTCAATCGCTGCTTGCCCGCGCAACAGTTCCGTCTTTGCCTTGTAAGTGAACACTTTCCATTCCAATTGTCCGTGCTGCATGGAATAAACAACCGTTTGCTCCTTGCCTGGAATAAACCGCTGGTTCATTTTCGCATCCCCGAAACGGTTTAATGCGAGTTCCTGCACGCGAAAATCGATTTTGCGATTCGTTTCAAGCCCCAGCATCGTTTCAACACTGCCTGGCTGAGCGCCGGCTGCGTTGGAGATGAACTCGGCAGCTTCAGGGCGAATTCTTAAGACAGTCGTCGTCTTCCCCATCGATTCATCCGGTTCAACATAACGCAAATAAATGCTGCCGCTGCGCTCATACAGGATGCCTGTTGTTTTCTGCACCGTTTTCGAAGAGCCGTTCGCAGTGCTTTCAATTCGAATGCGAACATTTTTTTTATGATTGTTCATGAGGGCAATCCCAAGCCTTTCAACGACAAATTCAGCTTTTCTTTCAATATACCTATCATATCCAGCTTGCAATTGCAACCTGACTGAGCGATGCCCCGTCGCTTATGCTTGCACGGATTAACAATCTTAAAGAAACAGGCAAGCACGTCTTTTTTGACATGAATGAAACTTTGTGAATCTTTGCCGCATTGCCAATAAAAAATGCAGATATTTTCTGCAAACAAGATCATCAAGCAAAAAATAACTGCATTTTACAATGACGTATATAAATCGATCCATTCCACATTTAAATCGCTGAATCATACCCAGCCAAGCAATATTTCCCTCACTAACTTTGCTGCCATGATCTGGGTTTGCTCTGTCGGATCATAAACAGGAGCTACTTCCACGATATCTGCGCCGATCACTTGAACATCGGAATGTGCAATCGCATGCACAGCGGCTAACAGTTCTTTCGAAGTAATGCCCCCAGGTTCGGCAGTGCCCGTTCCCGGTGCCGCGGACGGATCCAGCACGTCAATGTCAATCGTCACGTATACAGGACGATTTTTCAGTTCTGGCAGCACTTGCTTTAACGGTTCGAGCACGTCGAACAGATGCCAAATTGGTAAACATTGTTTCCTCCGATGAGTTCCGCGATTTTGCGGACAGGCGTTGCGTGTGACAGCGGCTCTCCTTCATAATGCTCCCGCAAATCTGCATGCGCGTCGATATGAATTAAAGCAAGCTCTGGATAAGCATGTGCCGCCGCTTTAACAACCGGCCAAGTGACGAGATGTTCGCCGCCGAGCCCAAGCGGAAATTTGCCGTCTTTAAACAATCCCGCCGCATATTGTTCAATCAACTCTAAGCTGCGAGCCGCATTGCCGAACGGAAGCGGCAAGTCGCCGGCGTCAAAATAAGATGCCTCATCCAAGCTTTTATCCAAATACGGGCTGTACTCCTCCAGCCCGATGGAAACTTCGCGGATGCGGGCAGGACCGAATCTGGCTCCCGGCCGGAAGCTGACTGTAAAATCCATCGGCATCCCGTAAATAACGGCGCGCGCTTCCTCATAATTAGGCTGGCTGGCTATAAATACATTGCCGGAATATGCTTCATCAAATCGCATCTTTTTCTCCTCCTGCTTATTTAATCAGTTCTTCCACAAAACGCGGCAATGCAAATGCGGCTTTATGAAGCGCAGGGGTATAATAGCGCGTTTCAATCTGAGGGATCTGCTCTGGATCCACATCCAAAGGATCGTATCGCTTGCTGCCCATCGTAAACGTCCACAAGCCGCTCGGATAGGTCGGAATGTTCGCTTGGTACAGACGAACAACAGGGAATATTTCTTTCACATCTTGATGAACTTTGCGTATAAGATCCGCTTTGAACCAAGGATTATCCGTCTGCGCAACGAAAATGCCATCCTCTTTCAAAGCATCGTAAATGCCCTGATAAAATCCTTTTTCGAACAATTGAACTGCCGGGCCTACCGGCTCGGTTGAATCGACCATGATCACGTCGTACTCATTTTTATGTTCATGAATGTGCATGTATCCGTCATTGATGATCACTTCAACACGCGGATCATCTAAGCTTCCCGCAATTTCAGGCAAATATTTTTTTGAATATTCGACCACTTTGCCGTCAATCTCCACCAACACTGCCCGCTCCACGCTCGGATGTTTCAGCACTTCTCGAATTGCTCCGCCGTCTCCTCCGCCCACGACCAGCACTTGCTTTGGATTCGGATGCGTAAACAAAGCAGGATGAGTCACCATTTCATGATAAACAAACTCATCTTTTACCGTAGTCATGACCATGCCGTCTAGAACGAGCATCCGGCCAAATTCGATCGTGTCAATAATGGCCAGATCTTGAAACTCGGTCTTTTCTCTCACGAGCGTTTCTTTAATTTGAGCAGTGATGCCGTAATATTCCGTTTGTTTTTCCGTATACCATAATTCCATCGTATGCTGATCTTCCTTTCGGCCAGTCTTTGTGCTGCGCTGCGGCTGTTTGCTTCATGATTCGCAGCATAATTCCGATCCGCTGATTATTATTTCTCGGCATGATGTCGAGCAATCATCCTGCAAACGGCAAGCTGCCGCTGCCGACAAAGAACGACGTCATTAAGCTGCACACTCTTGCCGCTGATGGCCGCAGCAACCACAAGATTGATTATAATATGAACTTTCAGAAAAGCAATCATGTATAAGCGTCATTTGCAAAAAACATTTTAGAGCATTTTAGCGCAGGATTGAATATCTCCTTCTAAACTTTTCCATACTGGTTACTAAGAGGTCACGGCTTGCATAAAGAAAGGGATGAAACAATGAAACGGTTAAAACAGTTGCTGTCGATTGCTGTTTTTATGACCATGGCGGGAGCGATTGCATTTGGAATTTTATTATTGTATCTTCGCGCACAAGCTCTGCCTGCATCCAATTTTCCCCAAACGACCTATATTTATGATCGTCAAGGCGAACTGATCGATTCATTCGACGGCGGCCAAAATAAAGAACTCGTGATGCTGGACGAAATATCGCCGCATGTCATTCATGCCGTGCTTTCGATTGAAGATCATCGTTTTTATCGGCATTTCGGCATCGATCCCATCGGGATCGCCCGTGCGGTCTGGGTTGATTTGAAACATATGGCCATGGTGCAAGGCGCCAGCACGATCACGCAGCAATTAGCCAGAAATATGTACTTGACACATGATAAAAATTGGGATCGAAAAATAAAAGAAGCGATTTATGCGCTGCAATTGGAGATGCAATTCACAAAAGATGAAATTTTAGAGAAGTATTTAAATTCGATCTATTTCGGACACGGCACGTACGGAATCGAAGCTGCGGCCCAATTGTTTTTTGGGAAGAGCGCAAAAGATTTAACCCTGGCGGAAAGCGCAATGATCACAGGAGTTCCGAAAGGCCCTCGCTATTACTCCCCTTACTGGGATTTTGACAATGCGAAAGCGAGGCAAAAATTAATTTTGCAAACGATGGTCAATCGGGGTTACATTACCCAAGAAGAAGCGGACGAGGCTTATAAAGAAAAACTGGAAATATTGCCTTTGGATCGTGATCACGAATTGTTCGCGCCTTATTTTCGCGATTATGTCGTGCGGCAAGCTTCCAAACTCCTTCATTTAGAGGAAGAGTTTTTTGAAAACGGCGGCTATCACATTTACACTACGCTGGACAGCCGAGCACAGAAAATTGCAGAAGAAGTCATTGAAAAACATTTGGGCGACACCGAACTGCAAGCAGCCCTGATCTCGATTGATCCGCGCAACGGTCATATCAAAGCGATGGTCGGCGGCGTCAATTATCAAGAAAATCAATTTAACCGGGTGTTTTCCACTTCACGACAGCCAGGGTCTTCGTTTAAGCCGATCGTTTATCTGGCCGGCTTAAGCAATCGGGTGTTGACGCCGGTCACCCGCTATGTCAGCGAGCCGACTGCATTTACTTACGATGAAGGCCGTCAAACTTATATGCCGAGCAATTTCGGAAATAAATATCCGAACAAAGAAATCGATATGCGGGAAGCGATATCTCAATCGGATAATATTTATGCCGTTCATTCGATCATGGAAGTCGGCGCAGAAGAAGTGATTCATACTGCGCGCAAACTCGGAATCAGCAGCGACATGAAACCTGTTCCGTCTTTGGCTCTCGGAACTTTCCCGGTCAGCCCATATGAAATGGCGGCAGCCTTCGGGGCATTGGCCAATTTAGGCACCGCCATGAAGCCGATCGCCATCACATCCATCGAAGACAGCTTCGGAAACGTTTTGTACGAAGCGAAACCGGAAAGGCGCGAAGCTGCAGATCCAGCCGCAGCATATGTGCTTACGAAACTGCTTGAGAGCGTCTTTGATCCCGGCGGAACCGGATACCGCGTCTCTCATATATTGAAAAGGCCGGTCGCCGCCAAAACGGGAACGACGAATACAGACGCCTGGATGGTAGGCTATACGCCGGAGTTGTCCACTGCGGTATGGGTTGGTTATGACCAAAGCAGAACGATCAGTTCAGTGGAAGCTTATAAAGCATCGCCGATCTTTGCAGAGTTTATGGAAAGGACATTGGAGGCTGTGCCGCCTAAACTTTTCCCTGTGCCTGAAGGCGTAGTCCATGCTTATATTGACCCGGCAAGCGGCAAACTTGCCTCCGCAGCGTGCGGAGAAGCGCGCGTAGAATCATTTATTGCCGGAACCGAGCCGGATGAATTTTGCACGGATGAGGAAACAGCAGAAAATCCGCCGATGGATGCTGAGCAGGAAGAACAGCGGCGCGGATGGTGGCAAGATTTCAAACGTTGGTGGACAGGTTAAGGGGCAAGGCGTCTTTTCGCAGAAAATAAAACATGCAAGCAGCCTGTGAACGCTGTCCCCATTCATCAGGACAATGAATCGGCAGCAGCCATGAAGACTTTGCTCCATTTTCATTCATTAGCCGGTTGAAACCTTCCTTTTTTCGTCATTGCGGGCGTTATCCCCAATCGTCAGGACCATCACTGTGGAAAGACAGTGATCGACCGAATGAACATGATTCGCTGCAAATTAACTAGACCATCTTTCACTTTTAAAAAAAAGCATTCAATTTGCAAATCAAACAGCATTCAACTTTCAAATCAAACAGTATCGAATCAAACAGCATCAAATCAAACAACATTCAATGTGCAAACAAAACAGCATCACTCTATAAATAAAACAGCAGGCCAAACGGCCTGCTGTTTTATGTCCTAGTATATTGTGCGAATATACTTGTTCTCTATTTTATCCAAAAAATAATTTTGTCACAACCGTTGACACATATTCGTAATAATTGATGCATGCATGTCCCTTCATTAATCAACCATTCATTGTCAAATATTTCCGCAATTCCTCATGATCTGCAAATCGTTTCTTTCTCTATCTCTTAATCTGCGAATCGTTTCTTTCTCTATTCCCGATCTTTTCAGTTTGCGTCAATTTCAAGTTTTGCATCAAATTCAAGTTTTGCATCAAAAAGTTTGCATCCACTCATTCTTTTCAAGCATGCTCAAGATTTCTTTATGCCAATTTTTCTTTTAATTCATCAGGGGAACGTTCCCACAATTCCGGTTGTTCTTGCAGCAGCTTGCGCAATGCCGATTTTTCCGTTTCATTCAAACCTTCCAATATATAATGCCCTTTTAAGGCCTTATCCATTTTGTTCACATGGTCTGCTAATATTTTCCAACCTTTGCGCGCTTCGGTGTCAATAAGCATTTCACATGCTGCAACGCCGGCAAAGTACTTTTCATCGTTTTCGTTTCGGTCAACCGCAACCCATACTACCCAACATTTTCTTCCGTTAGGCACTTCATCTTTATTCGTCGTAAATCGAATCCGTCTTTCTACTTTGCTTCTTGCATGAATGGCTGCCATATCTATATAAGCTTCATCCCCATCGATAATGACGCTGGATAAGTTGCTGAGATCGATCATGCCGGCACCGAATCCGCCGTGATGCCGTCTTCCGCTGACTACGTTCAAAGACAAATCACGTTTTCCTTTCTTGCCAGTGTCCATACTCTACACCCCTTTAAAGTAACCATGTCAGTCCTTTCTTTAAGCATACCGGATTTTCAAACAAGTAGCAATCATGCGAAAAACTAGGACCGTTTGCGAACATGCAGCATTGCTTCAAACCTAAATGTAAAACAACAAGCGGATTTTGATGCTGTGAAATTTATGAACGTAAATATGTCTGGAAAATATTAAGGTCATTAGCGATAACGAGAAGATCATTAACGATAACGAGCTCACTGAGCTTTGGGGATATTGCATGCAATGGGATATAAACAAAAATTCAGACTGAGCTTCAGGGATATTAGATGCAAACAACCAAGAAACACTCATGCTGAGCTTAGGGGATCATGGACGCAAATGACCAAAAAACACTCACGCTGAGCTTAGGGGATAGAGGGCGCTAAATGCCCGCGACACATTCAATCTGAGCTTCGGGGATATCGAGCATAAATGACCGAAACAATAATCGTCACACTGAGCCTTTGGGATGCCTTAGCGTTGCTGCACGCAATGGACAAAACAGAACGACGCCGATCCCGGACCGTTTAACATGAACGAATCTTCAGATTTATGTCGTCAGGTCCGCATCCAATGGTTCCCGAAACAGGTTTAACATGAACGAATCTTCAGATTTGTGCCTGGACAAGTAAAGCAGCCGATTCATTTTCATGTCTAAACGCATTGAGACAAGCATATAGATGAAGCAGATGATGACGATGAGGTGAATATAGGAAAATGAATCGGATTCGTAATCGCTATTTATTGCTTGTCATTGTTGCTGCTATTGGCATATATTCATTAACCGAATATTTCAATGCGCCGCTGATCGGCACAAAAACGTCTCCCGCAGCTGGCAGCGCCAAATTTACTCCTGCTGCTTTTTCACCGGTTTGGGAACCGATTGAACTTTCGAATGACGGCCAAGATTACAGACAGAGCGAACACGTCGTCTCCTACCGAATTCAAGTTCAATTGAACGAAGCGGAACATCGTTTAACCGGCCGCCAATGGATCACATGGCGTAATCCCGGGAATCAAGAAGTAAAAGAAGTATACGTCCATCTTTATCCGAACGCATTTCGCACGAAAGAAACAACCTTTATGCAAGAGTCCGGCGGTAAACTGAGACAAGATGAGATGAAAGAAAACAGCTTTGGTCAAATGCAGCTGCTTTCCATAAGCGCGGCTGACGGTAAAAAACTGGCTGCTGCAGAGTATGTAAGACCGGATGACGGCAACGAACACGATTACACGTTGATGAAAATCGAGTTGGCTGAGCCGGTAATGCCGGGGGAGCAATTAAAACTGCACATGGAGTTTCAAGTAGACATGCCTTATGTATTTGCCCGAATGGGTTATGCGGATGACTTTATCATGGCTGGACAATGGTTTCCAAAACTGGCTGCTTATGAAACAGCTGGAACGAGAGGGCGCGAAAAAGATAGATCGGAAGAGCACACGTCTGAACTCCAGTCACAACGCTTAATCTCGTAT
>CALKAN010000079.1 GCA_937983035.1 uncultured Paenibacillaceae bacterium
CTTTGACTTAATCGGGCCCAAGCAAATTGAAATATTAATAAAGGAAGAGTTGTGGGATCATTTAGAAAGATTTGCAATAAAAAACGGGTCATTCGACCCGTTTTAACTTAAATAAAACGATAAAATCTTTTATTGCCCGACTCTTACCGCATCTCTTTGCGCAATCAAGCAAAGTTCTGCAGCTTTAAACGCATGTTCTTGCGTCATGGCATTCTCCGTGCGATTGATGCAGTCCAAGATCAACTGACCAAAAAACGGATAGCCCACTTTTCCTTGCACATCAAAGTAATGCTCGCCTTCATGGTTCACCAAGTATACGTGATTGCTGCCCGAATTGCGCGCCAAATCAACATATTTGCGCAGCTCAATATATCCGTCCGTGCCCAAAATGAACGTGCGGCCGTCACCCCAAGTGGACAATCCGTCTGGTGTAAACCAGTCTACTCGGAAATAGCCGCTCGCTCCGTTGTCTGCCACTAAAGTAGCATCGCCGAAATCTTCCAACTCCGGATATTCTGGATGGTTGTAGTTCGCAACTTTGCTGTGCAGCACTTTAGCGTCTTTTGCGCCGGTAAAGAACAAAAATTGTTCTATCTGATGGCTGCCGATGTCGCACAAAATGCCGCCGTATTTTTCAAATTTAAAAAACCAGTCCGGCCGGTTCTGCGCGTTCAGGCGATGCGGCCCCATTCCGATCGTTTGAATGACACGGCCGATTGCTCCTTGCTCAATCAGCTGTCCTGCATAAACGGCGCTTTCGACGTGAAGTCTTTCACTGTAATAAACCATGTATTTCTTGCCTGTTTCCTTCACTTTAGCACGGGCAGCCTCGAGCTGTTCCAACGTCGTAAAAGGGGTCTTGTCCGTGAAATAATCTTTGCCGGCGTCCATCGCACGCAAACCTAATGCACAACGTTCAGACGGCACTGCTGCCGCTGCGATCAATTTCACTTCCGGATCATTCAACACTTCTTCTTCGGAAGATGCAGCCTTCGCTTGGGGAAACCGCTTCAGAAATGCTTCCACTTTCGCCGGATCTGGATCGTATACCCACTTCAATTCTGCTCCTGCTTCAATCAGGCCGTTGCACATCCCATAAATATGACCATGATCCAATGCCACTGCTGCAAAGACAAATTCTCCGGGCTCCACAACGCGATTCGGCTTTCCAACCGGAGCATAATTCATACCATCTTTTGCTTGCATAAGTGATCCTCCTTTTTCCTGTATGTAATAAATTTTTGATTCGAGCTGCCTGAAGTGAATCAACTATACTTTTAATACTAGCAGATTTTATTATATTAACAAGAGAAGGCGTTCAAAATCAATCATGGGTGCCGGCATCGCCCGTCGCTTTAATCCGCTTTGGTTCTGTTTGTTCATTAAATACTTACAATTGTAAATATTTCTGTTATAATAATTATCGTAGTAATAGTTACAGTAACACAATTTCCGACATTCATATCAACGCAATTTGTTTTCGCCGATAACGGCTCATTTCGGCGAATGCAAAGATTCATGCCAGGCTGTTTGCACAGCAGATAACGGTTTCGCGCACTTTTTTGCCTCGAACAGGATGTGAACGACGAATCGCAGCTTGATGCAAACAGTCCATGCGGCAGCAGCGAACATTTTTTTAAAGAAGGAGGTTGAGAGCTGCATGTCTCAAACGAAGGAACAAGATTTCACGATCCATCTTTATCGTGAATTGATGCATACGACTAGAAATTTGCGCAAAGACGTCTCCTCCGTATTAAGGGAAAAAGGCTTGACCGGTTCCCAATATGCCGTGCTGGAAGCTATTCCAGATGAAGGAATTGCATTAAGCGCGGTCGCCAAAGTCATTCGGAGAGAGCCGAGCAACATTACCGGCATCGTCGATCGCTTAGAGCAGTCAGGATGGATCGAGCGGGGACGCGATCCGGACGATCGCAGAGTAATTCGCATTTATTTAACCGATGAAGGCCAAAACTTGCTGAGCGAAATTCAAGCCGTTTATCCGCTGAATATTCATCGGCGATTGTCCGTGCTTTCTCAAGAGGAAAAAGAAACGCTGCTTCAAATCCTCGCTAAGCTCAAAAAGACAAACGAAATGATTGCAGACACATAAGTTTGCTGAAAAGGAGGAACATGCATGGGAATTCGTCCAGGCTATCTGCGCAGATTAGCAGAAATGGATGAGAACAAAAACAAACCGAAAACGAGTGCATGGAAAATATACAAACGGTTAGTAAGTTACGTCATTCCTCACAAGAAGCCCGTCTTTTATGCCGTGATCGCCATCACTGCCGTTTCGCTGCTGAATTTCGCCATTCCGCAGCTGACGAAGATCGTCATCGACGATGTCATAGGGCTGGCGAATTACAGCTTGCTGTGGGGAATTGCCATCGCGATCATTTTAATCGCCGTCCTGTTAGGAATATTTAATTTTATCGGAACTTACATGATGTCTGTCGTCGGCCAAAGCACCATCTACGATATACGCAACCAAATGTACCGCCATTTGCAAAATCTGTCGATGAGCTTTTTTGAAAACAGACGGACGGGCGAACTGATGTCGCGCATGACGAACGACGTCAACACATTGCAGCAGCTGATTACTTCAGGCGTCGTGGAAATTTTTAAAGACATTTTGATCTTTGTCGTCGTGCTCGCTTATTTGTTTTATGCAGATTGGGCGTTAACGTTGCTGCTTTTGACCACGTTTCCGCTCATGATCTTGTCCACCAAATATTTTGCCGGCAAAATTCGCGGCGCTTACAAAGAAGTGCAGGAGCAGCTGGCGAACGTAAACGATCATCTGCAAGACACGTTATCAAGCGTGAAATTAATCAAGTCTTTCTCCAATGAAGATTACGAAACGAATCGTTTTGAAAAAAGAAACCGCAAAAGCATGCTCGCCAACATTAAAGCAGTAAAGTTTTGGGCATCATATTCCCCTGTCATCGAATTGCTCAATCATATGGGGATGGCCATCATTCTCGTATTCGGCGCATACCGCGCACTGAATGGTCATATTACGGTCGGGGACTTGGTTGCTTTCACCATTTACTTGCGCATGCTTCAGCAGCCGATTCGCCGTTTCAGCCGCATTGTGAACGTCATCCAGCAAGCGGCCGCAGCTTCGGAACGAATTTTCGAAATTATCGATACGGATATTGAAGTCGTGGAAAAAGAACATGCGATTGATTTGCCGCCTATTCGAGGCAGCATCCAGCTGGAAAACATCAAGTTCTCTTACAGCAGCAGCGATGTTGTGCTGGAAGACTTCAACTTGAAGATCGAACCGGGACAAACGGTCGCTTTAGTCGGACCGTCCGGCGCAGGCAAGTCTACCGTCACGAATTTGATCGCTCGCTTCTATGATCCTCAGGAAGGCCGAGTGCTGGTGGACGGTTATGACGTAAGAGATGTCACTTTAAAATCGCTGCGCGGACAAATGGGCATGGTTACGCAAGAAGTGATGCTCTTGAACGGTTCGGTTCGAGACAACATTTCTTACGGCAAACCGGATGCCTCCATGGAAGAAATTGAGTGGGCGGCTCGCATGGCGAACGCACACGAATTTATTATGAATCTTCCGAACGGCTATGACACGCAAATCGGCGAACGCGGAGTCAAACTGTCCGGCGGACAAAGGCAGCGCTTGTCAATTGCGCGCGCTTTGCTCAAAGATCCGAGAATTTTGATCCTCGACGAAGCAACGTCTTCGCTGGATACGGAATCCGAACATCTCATTCAAGAAGCGCTTGCCGTGCTGCTGAAAGATCGCACCTCGCTCGTGATCGCTCACCGTCTTTCCACCATTCAAAGCGCAGACCGCATCGTCGTGCTTGACGGCGGCCGCATCGTGGAAGAAGGCAAGCACGAGGAATTGCTGGCGCTCGGCGGAAAATATGCCCAGTTGTATGAAATGCAATTTCCGCAAGACAAACTTCCGGAAGAACTGGAAGAAGAATCTGCAGGCAAGCTGCCGACCGGATCCAGCGTGAAGTAAAAAAAGAAATTATCAGCGAACGAAATGCAAATGAACAGACTTGGCTCAAGGATGCGCAAGCTGCAGCCCCTTCGGTCAAGTCTTTTTTCTTTGTAAATTTATTTCCGTCTGCCCGGTCATTCAAACTTCTTTCAATCTCGCCATTCCAAACATTCGATTGCACAGCAGCTGCAAAAAAATTTCACAGCTCGTTTCCAATTTTGAGAATTCATTTCTTAACCTTGTAAGAAATGCCGAATCGCTTCAGGTTACAATACAATCAGCACTAGATTCCAGCCAAACACATGGAACTACAGTTTAGAAAGGAGCATATGCAAGATGGCAGAAATTAGATTAGGCATCATTATGAATGGAGTAACAGGACGGATGGGCACGAACCAACACTTGATCCGTTCCATTAAAGCGATTCGTGATCAAGGAGGGGTGGAACTCGACAACGGTGATGTGATCATGCCGGACCCGATCTTGGTTGGACGCCGCGAATACAAATTGAAAGAATTGGCAGAAGCTCACGGTTTTGACAAATGGAGCACTGATCTCAACGCATGTTTAGCGGATGACAACTATCCGATCTATTTTGACTCGCAAACGACAGTGCTTCGCGCAGACAGCATCAAAAAAGCGATCGCTGCAGGCAAGCACATTTACTGTGAAAAACCGACTGCCAGCAATTTGGAAGATGCGATCGAGCTGGCAAGATTAGCGAAAGAAGCCGGGGTCAAAAACGGCGTTGTGCAAGATAAGCTGTTCCTCCCAGGTCTCATCAAGCTGAAACGATTAGTCGATTCTGGATTTTTCGGCAGAATTTTGTCCGTTCGCGGTGAATTTGGTTACTGGGTGTTTGAAGGCGACTGGCAGCCCGGCCAAAGACCGTCTTGGAACTACCGCGCAGAAGACGGCGGCGGCATGATTTCTGACATGTTTGCACACTGGCGCTATGTGCTCGATCACATCTTCGGCGAAGTAAAAGCCGTATCCGCGCTGGGCGTAACGCACATTCCAGACCGCTGGGATGAGGAAGGCAAACATTACAAAGCTACTGCTGAAGACGCTGCTTATGCCACATTCGAATTAGAAGGCGGCATTATCGCTCAAATCAACTCTTCTTGGGCGACTCGCGTAAATCGCGAAGAACTCGTGACATTCCATGTGGATGGAACGGAGGGCAGCGCAGTGGCAGGCTTGCGTGAGTGCAAAGTGCAGCATCGCGTCAACACGCCGAGAGCTGTTTGGAACCCGGACATTCCGAATCCGCACAACTTCTTGGAGCAATGGGAATACGTGCCGGACAACCAAGAGTTCGACAACGGATTTAAAGTGCAATGGGAATTGTTCTTGAAGCACGTCGTTCAAGACACGCCGTTCCCATGGGATTTGCTTGAAGGCGCAAAAGGCACGCAATTGTCTGATTTGGCCATCCAGTCGTGGAAAGAGCGCCGCTGGATTGAAATTCCTGAAATCAAGCTGTAATCCATCTTTCTCTCTTGCGATTTAATATAATCCGATCACAACATGCTGCTAAATGTTTATGATTCGCCAAAAAAACATTGCACAACTTGATGATTCTCATGCACAGTTGTGCAATGTTTTATGCCATACGGCGATGTGCCGCAGGCAATTTCAGACGCGCCGTCGAAATTCCTGTACAATAGGAAACTTTAGTTAAAGTTGCTTCATCATTTGTTTTTTAACATGACCACTTTATCGAATAGGAGGAAAAAACAAGTGAGCTTTCAAATCAAGCTGCCTCGAGCCGGAGGCTCTTTATACACGTATGAATTGTCCAACGCCGCATTCCCGCAATCTCAGCCGGCTCCAAGCAAGTCGCGCATCGCTTTCGCCGCTGCCCACGTCGTTGCGGATCCATTCGCGGATACCGATCCTCTGAACAATGCCGCCATCGACTGGGAAGCGACAATGGCTTACCGCCGCCATCTGTGGTCGCTTGGATTCGCTGTTGCAGAAGCGATGGATACGTCTCAACGGGGAATGGGGCTGAACTGGTCTCATGCCCAAGAGCTGATTAAGCACTCTATTGCTGAAGCGAAAGCAGTCGGCGGAGTCATGGCCAGCGGAGCAGGAACAGACCATCTGCTGCCAGGGCCGGACGTGACGCTAGAACAAGTCGAGCAAGCGTATGAAGAGCAGTGTGCTTATATCGAAGGATTGGGCGGGCGCATCATCCTTATGGCGAGCCGCGCATTGGCTGCATGCGCGAAAGGGCCGGAAGATTACATTCGCGTATACAGCAAAATCTTGCAAAACGTCTCCGAGCCTGTCATCTTGCATTGGCTTGGCGACATGTTCGACCCGGCACTGACTGGTTACTGGGGCCATACTGACTTAGAGAAAGCGATGGATGTTTGCTTGCAAATCATCGAAGCGAACAAAGACAAAGTCGACGGCATTAAAATCTCCCTGCTGGACGCGCAGAAAGAAATCGCCCTGCGCCGCCGCTTGCCGGAAGGCGTGAAGATGTACACCGGAGATGACTTCAACTACCCGGAGCTGATCAAGGGAGACGAGCAAGGATTCAGCCATGCTTTGCTGGGCATCTTTGATGCGATCGCTCCTGCCGCAGCTGCCGGCTTGCAGGCATTGGACGAAGGAAACATCGAGAAATATCATGACATTATGGATAAAACAGTTCCGTTGTCCCGCCACATTTTCCAAACGCCGACTTATGCTTACAAAACGGGAATTGTCTTCATGGCTTACCTCAATGGACACCAGTCTCATTTCCGCATGATTGGCGGCGCGGAAGGCGCCAGATCGATCATCCATCTGTCTGACTTGTTCGTGCTGGCAGACAAAGCCGGACTGATCGCCGATCCGGAAATGGCCGTCGATCGCATGCGCAAAGCGCTGGCGCTCGCAGGCATTGAAGGTTAAAAACGACAACGCATGCAGGCAGGCATTCATGCTGAAAAAGAGATCTTGTTCCGGCAAATGCCGCCTGCATGAAGCGACATAAGAAAGGAGAGCAAACAATGGCTTCAGATCAACTAACATCGATTGAGCGATTAAGCTTAAACCAAATCACGACCGAACAATGGAACTTGAAGGAAGCAGTTGAAGGCTGCGCCCGCAATGAGGTTCCTTGGATCGCATTATGGCGGCATAAAATTGAGGAGATCGGCCTGTCGCAAAGCAAAAAGCTGATTCAAGACGCCGGACTGAAAGTATCGAGCATTTGCCGCGGCGGCATGTTTCCAGCACCGACGGCAGCAGAGCGGCAGCAACGGCTCGATGACAATCGGCGAGCGATTGAAGAAGCGGCAGAGCTTGGCGCCGATGTGCTCGTTCTCGTTTGCGGCCCGGCTCCAGACAAGGATATTGAACAAGCCCGCAAATGGGTCGAGGAAGGCATTGAGCAGCTGATTCCGTTCGCCAAAGACCATGGCGTGAAGCTCGGCATCGAACCGCTGCATCCGATGTATGCGGCAGATCGTTCTGTCATCGTCAGCTTAGCGCATGCGAATGACATCGCTGAGAAGCATCAGCCTGACGAAGTCGGCGTTGTCGTAGACGTCTTCCACGTTTGGTGGGATCCTGACGTTTATAACCAAATCGCGCGCGCGAAAGGAAGAATTCTCGGATTTCACGTATCCGATTGGGCCGTGCCGATGCCAGACATGCTGAAAGGGCGCGCGATGATGGGCGACGGCGTCATCGAACTGCGAAAATTGCGCAAAGCTGCAGAAGCTGCCGGCTACACCGGTCCGATCGAAGTGGAGATCTTTAACCAAGCCATTTGGGACATGGACGGCGATGATGTGCTTAAATTAATGAAAGAAAGATATTTGGAACATTGTTAACATGATTGCATATGAATCGATACCATAAACAACCATTCATTTAAACGTTATCACCCATTGCCTTGCACCAACGAGTTCTCCGGAAAAAACGCCGAGGCACAGGCATTGCTTGCTTGTCCGGCGGTTTCCGGAGTTTTTTTATCGTTTCCGCTTTGTCATTCCCCTATTGATTTGCATGCCCATTTTATGATTTGATAGAATTAATGAATATGGTCAGGCACGGAAATAAGAAGGGTGGAAATCATGGAGCTGCAGAGGATCAAATTAAGCGCACAAGGAATTAAATTGTACGAAAGCAAACATAAAGACGGCGACATCGTGACGAAACATCATCACAACATCCATCAAATATTGTATGCGCTTAAAGGCGAGGGACGTTTAATGCTGGATCAAAATGATTATGAATTCACAGAAGACTGTGCCGCGCTGATTTTGCCTTATTCTGAACATGCGATCATCTCTGAATCGGAATTAACCTTGCTCGTCCTCGCTTTTGACGGAAAATTGCTGAAAGGCCTGGACATCGACATCGGCAGCCAAAAGTCATCTGCAAATGCCGGCTCCGATCATCCGAAAACGTTTGAGTCCGTCTTTCAACAATCCTCATTGATGAAAATGAATGCATTTGCTTCCGCTGATTTAAGGCAGCTGCTGCGCAAAATGCTTTTCGAACAAATGAACCAAGACCCGTTGGCACATTGGGCAAGCCGCATTTATTTGTATGAAATTTTGCTCGTGCTGGCAAGAGCCGGACAAGCCGGAGCTGTTACGGATTCAAACAGTCTGCGGGCAGAGCGGATCCGGAAATATATCGATACCCATTATTACGAGTCCATCACATCGACCGATATTGCCGGAAGATTAGGCATCAGCAGCCGCCATGTCAACAACATTTTCAAAGAGCAGTATCAAATGACGCCAACGCAATATTTAACAGAAGTTCGCATCGGTTTAACGAAAAAACTGTTAGCCGAAACAGAGCTCGACATTGCTTCCATCTGTTTTGAAGTCGGTTATGAATCGCTTGCTACCTTCTACCGGACTTTTAAGCAATCGACTGGAATGTCCCCGAATCAATTTCGACAAACAGCGAAAAGCATGGCTCAAAATGATGGGCTGGAACAAACGAAATAAGGCGTGCATCGGAAATTATGAAGAGGCGTGACGCTTTATTTCTTGCAGAAATGCCTCCCCGTATTTCGCCAATTTCGCTTCCCCTACCCCTCTTATTTGCAAAAGCTCATGCATCTTCCGTGGTTGAATAACTGCCATTTCCCGCAGCGTGCTGTCCGAAAACACCATGTAAGGCGGAATTTGCTCCTGCTCTGCCAAACGTTTGCGCAGCTCACGCAGCTTCGCAAACAGCTGCTCCCCCGCTTGCACTTCGCGCTTCACCTGATGTGTTCGACGATGCACCTTTGCTTGCCCTCGAAGCACGTCAACCGATTTCGAGAGCAATCGAACGACCGGATATTGCCCTTCTGACAGCGCTAAGTAACCGTCTGCCGTCAGTAACTGAATCAGGTCAAGGATCTCTTTTTCCGTCATGTCTCGCATGATTCCATAAGTGGATAACCGGTCCAGCTTCAAATCGAGCAGCCGCTTATTCGAAGAGCCTTTCAACACTTGCGCCACTAACTTCATGCCGAAACGTTCGTTCATCCGTTTAATGCAGGAGAAGATTTTTTGCGCTTCAATCGTAATATCCTCGAATTCCCCGCCGTCCACGCAATTCCCGCAATGGCCGCAGCCTGTCCGCTCGTTTTCGTCTGTTGAATTCAGCTTCAATTCATTGAGGCGAGCATTACTTTTCAAAGAAAAAAGTTCATTTCGTCCATGTCCGTTTTCAGTTTGAATCTGTCCAAAATATTTTAATATAAATTCCCGCAAACATTGCTGCGTATGGCAATAATCGGACATTTTGCGCAACCTGCTTAATTCATGCGCTCTTCGTTCCGGATGCTTCACAGACTGCTCGATCAAATATTTTTGGGTTATGATATCTTGCGGCTGAAAAAATAAGATGCATTCCCCGCGCTCGCCGTCACGGCCGGCACGTCCCGCCTCCTGATAATAAGCTTCCACATTTTTCGGCAGATTCCAATGCAGCACATAGCGCACGTTTGACTTGTCGATCCCCATTCCGAAAGCATTCGTCGCTGCCATTACCTGAATTTGATCATGCAAAAATGCATGCTGCTGTTGTTCGCGTTCCCGGTCACTCATCCCAGCATGATAAATGCCGCAGTCGATCCCTTCTTTCTGCAGCATATTCCTCACCGCCTCCGCTTCCTTGCGCGTTGCAGCATAGACGATGCCGGCCTGATCCTTGTGTTCTTTCACATACTCGCGCACGTACAGTTCCCTGTTAACCCCTTTAAGCACGCGAAAAAATAAATTCGGACGGTCAAATCCTGTAATATGTATGCTCGGCTGGCGCAACTCCAAAAGTCGAATAATATCTCTGCGCACTTGCGGAGTTGCAGTTGCAGTGAAAGCGGCAGCAACCGGCCTAGGTCGGATTTGCCGGATAAAGGGGGCGATCTTTAAATAGCTCGTGCGAAAATCATGCCCCCACTGCGACACACAATGCGCTTCATCAATCGCGACATAAGGAATCGTCACCTGCTCAATGATGGAACGAAACTGCTCCATTTCCAGCCGTTCCGGCGCCACATACAACAGTTTGTATTCCCCCGCTTCAAACTGCTCGAGCACGTGCCTAGACTGTGCCGCAGTCAGCGAACTGTTGAGGTAAGCAGCCGGCACGCCCAACTGCTTCAACGCATCAACTTGATCTTTCATTAAAGAAATAAGCGGTGATATGACAAGCGTCGTTCCTTCTTTCAACAGAGCCGGAATTTGATAGCCGATCGATTTTCCGCCCCCGGTCGGCATAATGCCGAGCGTGTCTCTGCCGGACAACATCGATGCAATAATGGAGGCCTGTCCAGGTCTGAAATCGTCATAACCGAATATTTTTCGCAGCATTTTTCTCGCTTCTTCCAATCGAACCCGCCTCCTTTGCTTTTTGCCGAAAAATAGATCCATGCCGTGTGCCGTCATGTGAATCAGCCGAATGTTAATTAGGCGATCAAATGCGGATCATGGAATCTAATGTAAATTATGCCATGGTTATCAATCACGAAACAAGTTGATTCATGAATATATCAAGCAACTGCCACAAGCTGCTTTTATGTAATCCGTTACTCCTTCATGTCTTTGCAAACAAATCCTTGCTGCTTCAACATGGCGGCTGTATCTTTGTAATTCCCGCTGTAATGAGCATCTTTGTAGAAAGCAGATACGCGCTGCGTCCAATTCGATCGCTGACTGCCGCCGCTCTGCTTCAGCATATATTGTTCATATTCCCGGTTATACTCCTCAATGACTGCGCGCAGATCCGGATTGTACTGTTCTTTATGATGCACGGCTTTTTCCGGCAGCCGCGGTTTCAGCCCGGGATCTTCTGCAGGATATCCGACGCATAACCCGCAAATCGGAATGACATGCTCTGGCAGCTGCAGCAGTTCGATCACTTCCAATGGAAACTTGCGCACTCCGCCGATCGGTCGAATGCCCAAACCTAACGATTCTGCAGCCGCAATCGCATTGCCCATGGCCAAGCCGACATCGACAGCGCCGACTAACAACACATCCGTATGGCTTAACGCTTCAAGCTGCGTCTCTTCGATTTCTCCTGCGATCTTCGCTCGATAAAAGTCCATGCAAAAGACGAGAAACAAAGGCGCCTCTTCTACATGTTTCTGATTGCCAGAATATTCAGCCAGCTTCTTCTTCCGTTCCGGGTCGCGCACGGAAATAATCGTCACTTGCTGTCCGTTAATCCAAGACGGGGCTGCTTGCGCCGCTCGTATGATTTGCTGCAAATCGTCGTCTGACACCGGCTTGTCGCTGTATTTTAAATAAGAACGATGGTTAATTAATGTTTTGATGACTTCATTCATGCTGTTTGTACCCCCCAATGTTGATCTGTTTAAGTAAATTTAAATGCCTGTATACTATTGTAGCTCATGCGGCAATTTTTTTCATAACAACGCCTGCGGCTATTGTTTGATGAAGCCAAGTATCGTTTTCTGATCCATTTCTCCTGTAAATTTACATATTGTCCGCTTCCGAATGAATTACTGCTGCATTTGCTGTCATCTATACTTTTCAGAAAGCATGCGAATTTTATCGGCGATTTCCTGTTCATAATCACCGCTGAGCGGTATTTTCTCATTTGCCAATGAAGCCAGCTGCCGATGATCACCGATCATAACTGTGTGCAATGCATGTTCAAACATGGCGGTGTCATTGGCATCGTTCCCAAATGCAACATACGATTTGTCTTTTACTCCAAGAGAATTTAATGCACTCCATTTGTTAATCCCGCTCGGGCTGATATCCAGGACGTTCTCGTTGCTGTGAACATGGACGTATACATCTAACTTCAAAAGTTGTTCGCACAATTGCTCCATATCATTTGATGATAGAATCAAAACTTTAACGATCGGCTGAAGCGAGTCCAAAGCAACTTTTTCTGCTAAGTTTGCAGGATCTAAATTTTGCAGGATTGGATGGTCATCCGGACCCGTATAGGCATAGTTCCACACGCCGTCAATTAAGTAAGCAGCACGATATTTATCGATCAGCTTTTTTATTTCGTTTATGGCATTTATGGAAAATGAATGGCTTTTGACCAATTTTCCTTCTTTGTATATTAACGAGCCGTTGCCGCCGATCATCGTGCAATGATGAAACGCTTCATCTATGACGGGAAGCATATCCCGAACAGGCCTGGCAGATGCAAAAATCACCTCCATGCCTGAATTGTGAAGCGCTGATAATGATTGAACGATTTTGCTGGAAATCGGTTGACCTTGAAAACAAATCGTTCCGTCTAAATCAAAAACAAATTTCAAACTTATCACTCGCTTTCTATGAGGAGGCTGACTTTTTCATTATACCAACTAAAAGAAAATTGTTCTTATTCCATGCAAAAGGTCGTCTGTTAATGAATCATCGCAGTCAACGCTTACTTTCATTCGTTCATGACCTGGAAATTCTCTTTTTTTTGAATATTTTGGTAAAATATAAGTATGCATTAAAAAAATACTCTGGTGCTGAAAGGGGGCATTGAAGTCATTAGTGGACTTATAGATGTTTGCGTTCACAATCTTTGCCGCACCCTTTTTTTGCTTTCGATTGTCGCTGGAGTCTTTTCTTTTAAAAAAAATATAATCTATTAGGAGGTTTTTGTTTGTTATCTTGGAGAGAAAAAGTGTGGACGATGTTCTTCTTGCTGTTTGCTATGGTGTTCTTCTT
>CALKAN010000080.1 GCA_937983035.1 uncultured Paenibacillaceae bacterium
ATTCTTGACCGAAAAGATGTGAACACCGCATTGCGAGATGCAGAAGAAGAGATTAACAGAAAAATTGCAGAGCTGATGGGCGAATAATTTTCAGCAGTAAAGCATGATTTTCGAGCGATTTTCCATATCGCTCGTTTTTTTATATATTTTTCATCAGCAGCTCAAAGATATTTATAAACTTCTGAAAATTTGAGATGATATGACACTATCATATAAAAAATGTGATGTTTGTATATTCCGCTTCTTCTCTTTGGCAAGTAAAATGGATACGGAAAAGTTACGGAAAAGAAATGCAAGGAGAGGATGAAAGTGGCGGAGCAAAGCAGCAAAAGAATTCAGCTGTTGGATATATTGCGGGGGTTCGCTGTATTAGGCACGCTTGGGACAAACATATGGATATTTGCTCATTTGGGGGATTTAAATTATATTTTGACGTTTGAACACAATCAATGGTGGGCCAATTTGCAAGATTTTGTGCGAATATTTGTATTGTTTTTAGTGAATGGCAAGCTGCTCGGCTTATTGACGATCATGTTTGGCGTCGGGCTGGAATTGAAATATCGGCAAGCGCTGAGAAGAGGCAACGCTTGGCCCGGCATCTACATTTGGACGTCTGTCATCTTGATGTTGGAAGGCTTGATCCACTACACGCTGGTGATGGAATATGACATTTTGATGAGTTATGGATTGACAGCCATCATTGTTGCTTTTATTGTAAAAAATGGAGATAAAGCTATCCGAAGAGCGATGCGGCTTACAGGCGGTTTTCATGGCACCGTCATGCTGGCAATTACGGTTTTTGCTGTGCTTTTAAGCGTGACTGGCGCTAACATCTCTTTCGGCGATTTTCACGAAGTTGCAAGGCTGTATGGGGAAGGCAGCTGGCTCATGCAAGTGGAAGATCGTTTGAAAAACTTTTTTGTCCTTCGTTTGGAAGCCCTTTTAATTATCCCGATGAATATTTTTCTGTTTCTGCTTGGCGTGCGCCTGATGAGATCCGGCGTTTTTGCTCCGGATGAGCAAGGTCGAATGAAGAATCTGCTCATATTTATTCCGGGCGGCTATTTTGATCTGCCGGTGCGTTATTTGTTTGCGCCGATTTTGTCCCTGGGATATATTGGACTCATTGCTAAGCTGGTGGAAGCGAAAGAGCATTTCTGGCTGTGGAACAGGCTGGCGTTGGTCGGGCGCATGTCGCTCAGCTGTTACGTGCTGCAAAATGCAATTTGCACGGTGATCTTTTACGGATGGGGTTTCGGTCTGGGCGGCAAAGTCGATTCCGTCACGATTGTGCTTGTTTGGATGGCTGTCAGCTGGCTGCAGCTGGTTGTCGCAGCGTTCTGGCTGAAGAGGTTCAGTTTCGGTCCGATGGAAACGGCCCGAAGGTTCGCTGTTTCGCTGCTGGAGAAATCATAACATGAACTGACCGATCACCGGTTGTTAGGGGGAATGCGCGCATGATTCACAAAATTTATCCTCCAGATCAAATGGAAAAATATATGCTCATCGATGTCATCGCCCTGCTGTTTCTCGTGTACCGGTTGTTCATGGACAGCTCCATTCATTTACTGGAGAAATTGATCTTTATTGCTCTGTATTTGTTTGCTTACTATATCAGCTTGTGGCATCGCGATTGGCGTCTTCTTGCCGGCAGCGTCGCAGGATGTTTGTTGTTGGCCTTCATGAGCATGAAAGCCGGCGTTTGGATTTTGTTGTACGGATTTATCTTTGCTCATTTGCTCGGCAGAGCGGAACGCAATGGGCATATCGCTGCAGGGATGGCCGGGATTGCGCTCATGTTCATTTTGCATGGCTGGATGCATGAAGGAAGCCTAAAAGCTGTATTTGCCCCTTTTTATTTGCCTGTGATGCTGTCTCAGTTGGCAACGCCGCTCGTCGTATCTGTGACATTGAAAACGAACGTGTTAAAAGAAAAGCTGGATATTGCCAATGCGCAGCTGGAGAGGTATATCCAGGAAGAGGAACGCCATCGGATTGCCAGAGATTTGCATGATACGCTCGGACAGACGTTGACGATGATTAAATTAAAGAGCGAATTGGCGTTAAGATTGGTCGATCAAAAACCGGAACTCGCTAAAAAAGAAATCGACGATATTTTGCATTCTTCGATGCAGGCGCTGAAACAAGCGGGGGAGATCGTGAGTGATATGAAGCATATTTCGCTGAAGCAAGAGATCGAACATACGAAGGATGTACTGCAAAAGGCGGGCATTCAATTGGTAGCGGCAGAGCCTGCGCCTCTTTTGTCTCGCGCGGCTGAAACGATGTTGGCGCTCTCCATCCGGGAGGCGGTTACTAATGTGATGAAGCACAGCGGAGCAAGCCGGTGCGTCATTGAACAATTCGAGCAAGATGGATATTATGTAGTTCAAGTGCGCGATAACGGAAATGGTCAATTAAGCCAAGGGAAAGGAAACGGTTTGCAGTCGATGAAAGAGCGCATGGCCATGCTGCAAGGAGAAGCCGAGATGTCAGCCGTTCCGGGCCAAGGGAGCGAAATTACGTTTAA
>CALKAN010000081.1 GCA_937983035.1 uncultured Paenibacillaceae bacterium
TTGAAGCACGTCCGGGTTCATCGCCAAGCACATGCTGCAGCCTGCATCGCGCCACTCAAAACCGGCTTCGATAAATATTTTGTCAAGTCCTTCTTCCTCCGCTTGCTTCTTCACCCGTCCTGAACCTGGAACGACCATGGCATTCACATGATCCGCAACTTTATAGCCCTTAACAATTTGAGCTGCTTCGCGCAAATCTTCAATCCGCCCATTCGTGCAAGATCCGATAAATACGCGGTCAATCTTAATGTCTGTCATCTTAGTGCCTGGTTTAAGCCCCATATACTCCAGCGCTTTTTCTGCTGCTTTGCGCTCGTTCTCCGTTTCGAAATCGTCCGGATGCGGAACAACGCCTGTAATATCCGTTCCCATGCCCGGGCTTGTTCCCCAAGTCACTTGCGGCACGAGCGCATCAATGTCAAATTCCACCACTCGGTCGAATTCCGCGCCTTCGTCCGTGCAGATCTTCTTCCACTCTTCAACCGCCTTGTCGAAAGCTTCGCCTTGCGGAACATATTCTCTGCCGCGCAAATAGTTGAATGTCGTTTCGTCCGGTGCGATCATGCCTGCGCGCGCGCCGGCTTCAATCGACATGTTGCAGATCGTCATGCGCTGTTCCATCGACAGCTGACGAATGACGTCCCCGGTATACTCGATGACATAACCTGTCGCAAAGTCCGTGCCGTATTTCGCAATCAAGCCCAAAATCAAGTCTTTAGCCGTAATGCCCGGCTTCAGCGTTCCTTTAAAGCGGACTTCCATTGTTTTCGGCTTCGCTTGCTGCAAACATTGCGTAGCCAGCACATGTTCAACTTCGCTGGTGCCGATTCCAAACGCCAGTGCCCCGAATGCGCCGTGCGTGGACGTATGGCTGTCGCCGCACACGATCGTTTTTCCAGGATGCGTCAGGCCAAGTTCCGGCCCCATGACGTGCACGACTCCTTGATCCATGCTGTTCAAGTCAAACAGCTTCACGCCGAATTCTTCACAATTTCGAGTCAGCGTATCGATTTGCTGCTTCGAAATCGGATCCGTAATATTGAAGCGATCTTTCGTCGGCACGTTGTGGTCCATCGTTGCAAAAGTCAGGTCAGGACGGCGCACTTTTCTTCCTGCCAGCCGCAGTCCTTCAAACGCTTGCGGTGATGTTACTTCGTGCACCAAATGCAAGTCGATGTACAGAATGCTCGGCTTGCCTTCTTCTCGGACAATCTCGTGATTCTCCCAGATCTTTTCAAACATTGTCTTCTTCGACATCACATGTTCACCTCTAGTATTCTGAAATCTTATCTTTATCTTACCATTCCTTCATTGATTGTTCCAAGATATAATAACTATAATAATGATAGGTATTAGTTATAAGCGATTGGAGCAAGATGATACAAACATCGCCGTGATCCATCAGCGGTTTCAGCACGCAGCATCATTCAAAAGGAGGAAAGTTGGTTGGAGCTGAGACAATTGAAATATGCAGTCAAAATCGCCGAAGAGAAAAACTTTTCCCGCGCAGCCGCTAAACTTCACATTGCCCAGCCTTCGCTCAGCCAACAGCTGTCTAAATTGGAAAAAGAGCTTGGGGTGCGCTTGTTTACAAGAAACACAAATGCTGTAGAGCTGACTCATGCCGGGAAACTGTTCATTGACAAAGCGCAAAAAGTATTGGACATCGTCGAGCAGATCCATCAAGAAATGGACGACATTTCCAAAATGCGCAAAGGAAAATTGCTCGTCGGCAGCTTGCCGATCACCGGCTCTCATATTCTTCCGCAAGTGCTGCCGGCATTTAAAGCGAAATATCCGGATATTGAAATTTCACTCATCGAAGATACGACTGCCAACTTAGAAATGCTGACCGCCACCGGCCAAGCGGACATTTCCCTGCTGTCGCTCCCGCTTCAAGACAAGTCATTGGAATATGTAAAAATTATCGAAGAAGAAATATGGCTGTGCGTTCCGCAAAACCACAGGCTGAACAAAGCGTTGATCAATGATCCAAAATACCGTGTTTCGCTGCAGGAATTAAAGGACGAATCTTTTATCGTTCTGAAAAAAGGGCAAGGTTTCAGACAAATCGTGATGGATTTGTGCGCATCCGCCGGTTTTGCTCCAAAGATCGTTTTTGAAAGCAGCAACATTGACACCGTGCAGTCACTCGTAGCCGCAGGCATGGGCATCGCATTTGTTCCGAAAATGGTCGCGCGGACGGAAGGACAATTAATTCCGGCATACTTGCCCATCGAAGGAGCGAATACTGCCCGCACGCTTGTCATTGCTTACAAAAAAGGGCGCTACTTGTCAAAGGCGGCCAAAGCATTCATCGAAACGGCAACGGAAGTTTTGTGCGAGAAACGCTGACCGCAAGATCCTTTACAAAGCCCGCTCCGCATGCTATTCTATAATGTAACAGCAACGAGGATATGTTAAAATGCGTTGAAGGGAAATAGTAGAAAAAAACGGTTCGCAAAGAGAGCAAATTCCACGGCTGAAAGAATTTGCCGAAACCGATTTTCGAACCCGTCCCGGAGCGGC
>CALKAN010000082.1 GCA_937983035.1 uncultured Paenibacillaceae bacterium
ATAGACGGTAATAAATACGTATTAAATATGGCATTTGACAATATTTTACGTTTGACCCAATTCCAAGTGTGAAATCTTTTGTCGCCCCACAACATAGGTTCAGCGTGCAGGGCTGCTTGCTGTTGCTTCATGATCGATGCTGCGCGCCTTTATCCATATTTGGATGTTCTATTGTTATTGTAGCGAAATGTGCAGGAAAAAGAAACGTATCGTTCATGGAAAGTTCATGTTTGAACATTTCACATTCATGGCAGATATGGTATATTTTTGTTTCAGTAAAAAGATAAAGAAAAATATATTAAAAAGGGATTGAAACACAATATGTCTGTTCGAACTTGGTTAAAGTTTGCAGCTGCACTGCTCTTTGCAGCTTGGTTAACCTCTTGCAGCTTCCAGGCGGATGATCGCCCGATCACGGAAATTCCCGAGAGAATCAAAGCAGACTTGACCGTGCATCCGAAAGCATTGGAACCGGGGCAGCCTGTCACTTTGGAAGTAAAGGTGTTTCAAGGGGAAAATATGATTGATGATGCAGATGAAGTCGTATTCGAGATTTGGAAAAGCGGACATAAAGAGAAAGCGGAGCGATTCGAAGCCATTTTCATGGAAAACGGCCGTTATGCACTGGAACAGACCATTGAAGAAGAGGGGGTGTATTATGTTACTTGTCATGTGACTGTTGGAGGTTTGCAGATGATGCCGACAGAAATGGTCATCGTGGGCGACGCCGCGCAATCTGATTTGGCAGACGCTTTCCGATGATCCAGGTTAGGATCAAGTCTGCGGCATCGTGACAGCGCGGCAGTCATGCAGACTGCCGCTTTGTGGGAAAATGGCGGAGAAATAATGTATATAACTATATTGTTTTGTGCATTCTCTTTTAAACTGGTCATGTTATCATTAATATTGCAAGATGAATATTGCAAGCGCATGCAGACTGCCGCATGGCATGCGAATAAAGAAAAAATGAACCGTCCAGCGTTAGCGTTTGCACGGAAGAAGAGCAATGATCTCGGGAAAGGGAGTGTGCAGCATGTCAGATTTCAGCAATTTGAAATATTATTATAAGCAGGAGAAGAAGGCTGATCCTTTGCACGTGAAAGCAGATTTGTGCATTTATGGAGGCACTTCTGCGGGAGTAGTGGCTGCGGTTCAAGCAGTTAAAATGGGGCTTAAGCCAGTCATTGTTGAGTTTGGCCGCAAGCTCGGCGGCGTTGGAGCCAGCGGTCTCAGCCGCACAGATTTCGGCAACAAAGCTGCGATCGGCGGCATCTCGCGCGAGTTTTATCGAGAAATGGGCCGCTTCTATGAATCGAAAGAAGAGGACGGCTCTGTGTGGTATTTTGAACCTTCCAGAGCGGAGCAAATCTACAATGAGTGGGTAGAGCGCTATGAGATTGAGGTTTATTTCGAGCATCAGCTTGAATCGGTAGAAAAGTCAGGCAACAAAATTACGAAAATTACGATGGAGAACGGAAACTCGTTCTCAGCTCCGATGTTCATCGACGCCACTTATGAAGGGGATCTGATGGCGAAAGCCGGCGTTTCTTATACCGTGGGCAGAGAGTCTAATTCTCAATACAAAGAAACGTTGAACGGCATTTATTTCGGATCGCCGCATCACAACTTCAGAGCTTGGGTCGATCCGTATTTAGTGGAAGGGAAGCCGGACAGCGGATTGGCTCCGGGCGTGATGGACGCAGAGCCGGGCATTCAAGGCCAAGGCGACAAATCCGTCCAAGCGTACAATTTCCGTTTATGTTTAACGCAAGATCCAAAGATTCGCATTCCTTTCCCAGAACCGCCCAATTATGATCCGGACCGCTTCATTTTATTGGAAAGATATTTGCGGACAGGAATTTTCGATGCCATGAATCTGCACGTCCATATGCAAAACGGCAAGACGGACTTGAACAACTTTGGCGGATTCAGCACAGACCATATCGGAGCGAATCACGAATGGCCGGATGCCGATTATGAGACAAGGGAGCGCATTTTCCAGGATCATTTCGAATATACGCTCGGCATGCTTTATTTTTTAGCGAATGATGAGCGGGTGCCGGCCCGCGTTCGCGAGGAAGTGAGCAGCTGGGGCCTGCCGGCTGATGAGTTTGTGGAAACAGGAAATTGGCCGCATCAGTTGTACATTCGAGAGGCGAGAAGAATGGTGTCCGATGTCGTGATGACAGAGCAGCATTGCCGTCACCTGAAATGGGAAGAAGATCCGGTCGGTTTGGCGAGCTACCAGATCGACTCCCACAATTGCCGACGGCTGGCGATTGACGGAAGAGCAGTGAATGAAGGCGACTGTCAAATCCCTGCTGCCGGCCCGTATCCGATCTCCTATCGGGCGATCGTGCCGAAAGCGGATGAATGCGCAAACTTGCTCGTTCCTGTTTGCTTGTCCGCATCGCACATTGCTTACGGATCGATCCGCATGGAGCCGGTGTTCATGGTGCTCGGCCAATCTGCGGCCACCGCAGCCGCGCTCGCGCTGCAAACTTCAAAGTCGGTTCAAGAAGTTGATTATGCGCAATTAAAGCAGCGTCTGCTTGACGACGGACAAATTTTAGAATTTAAAAAATAAAGCTGCGTAATCCCGCGCTCCCTTCAAGGGGAGGACACGGAATGAATCCTTCGGTATTCCGAGGGATTCATTTTTACATGTTTGGTGAAGATGCGGCTGAAATAAAATCCGTTGCTGTATCCGCAGCTTTGAGCAATATGATCGATCGTATGGTCTGTATGAATCAGCAATGATTTTGCTCTTTCCATGCGCACCGCGGTAAGATATTGATACGGACTCATGCCGTAAACGGATTGGAAGCGGCGGGTAAATTGCACGGGATGCAGTTGCAGCTCGGCGGCCAGCGTTTTCATGACCACTTCTTCATGAGCGGTTTCCTCGATCAAACATTTCGCTCTTTTCATTAACGGATCGCGGTCTGCCGCGGATTGATTTTCTAATTTTTCGATTTCCATCATGAGCAAAAACCAAATGTCATTCAGCAGATGGTTTTTCCAATGGATTCCATCTGGATCATCGCGCAAACTGAGTTGATACAAATGTCTGCAGTTGTTAAACAAGCGTGCTTTTTCCGATGGAGAGCAGTTAAAACGGTACAATTGCCTTAATGCTTCAGTCACGCGCTCTTGCCGCGGATCGTTGCGGTCTTGAAAATTGAAGATGATATAATGAAATGAGAGCGGCTTGATTAATTTCCGCTCGAACCGCAATTTTGCCGGACATACGACGATATCTCCAGAGCCGGCTGTTCCTTCCACGCCGTCAATTCGATATTCGAAGCTCCCGTCTTCGATCGCAAACATGATCCAAGAAGCGGGGATATCTATTTCTCGCAAAAATTCCTTCTTTTCTTTCAAATAGCAGTGGTATGCGTGGATTAACGTGTATTGCTGCGGCATGATGATCTCTCCTATGTTTACGATTCAGGCACTTCCATTGTCCAAGAATTGCCCATGTCTTTAAACGACTTGTTCGTGTCTTTATATAACTAATATAATCTTCAATTTTTTTTTCAACAAGGCTTGCTTGCTAAAAAAATTTTGCATCATTACAATGCTGATGGATTGAGAACGCATGGCGGCTCGGACGGATGCAATCATTGAATAGGGGGTTCAAGGGATGATTGAGGTACAGGGGAAATACAATACAGCAAAAATATTTACGGACAACGTGGATGAAACGGCTTTATCTCAAATCAAGGAATTGTGCGATCAAGAGTTTGCGAAAGGCTCGACGATTCGAATTATGCCGGACACGCACGCGGGAGCTGGATGCACGGTCGGCACGACGATGACGATTACAGATAAAGCAGTGCCCAATATCGTTGGCGTGGACATCGGCTGCGGGATGGAAGTCGCGATCATCGATAAACATAAAGATGAAATTAATTTTGACCAGCTCGATGAAGTCATTCGCAAACATATCCCGCATGGATTCGGCGTGCGCAGCAAGAGCCGGCGGCATCCATATGTGGAAAAAGTCGACTTGCGAAAAGTTCGCGCGCCGTTTAACGAAGAACGCGCTTTGGACAGCATCGGCACGCTGGGGGGCGGCAATCATTTTATTGAGCTGAACGAGTTGGATGATAAAACGGCGCTTGTCATTCACAGCGGTTCCCGCCATTTAGGAAAGCAAATTGCAGAGCATTACCAGAAGCGGGCTTAC
>CALKAN010000083.1 GCA_937983035.1 uncultured Paenibacillaceae bacterium
CGGAAGCTTCAGCATCCTCTTCCGGCGCATTCGGAGATTCCTCTTCCTGCTGCGCGTTCTCTGCCGCATCGTTCGTTTCTGCATCAGCAGATTCCGCTTGTTCAGAAGTTTCTTGTTTCAATTCTTCCTGTTCGTCTGTCAACGCTTCATTTTCGTTTTTCTGTTCTTCTGCTTGTGCTTGTGAAGTATCTTGAAGGTCATTTATCGGATCTGAACCTTGATGCACTTCGTTCACCTCCTTAACAAATTGAACCAACTGGCGTTTATTTATACCAACGAGAAAAAATTAATGCCAAATCTTTGGATAAATAATCCATTAAATCCAATACTTTACCATATTCCATTCGAGTCGGGCCTATGATTCCGATTGTGCCGAGCGATTGCCCTTCGATCGAATATGTGACGGTGATCAAGCTGCATTGACTCATTTCTTCCAAGACGTTCTCCCGGCCGATTCGAATTTGCAGCCCTTCTTCTTGCGACGCAAACACTTTTGCGATCGTTTTTGTCTCTTCAAATAAATCGAACAGCACTTTCGCTTTTTCTACATCTTGAAATTCCGGCTGAGCCAACATGTTTGCAGCACCGGATATATAAAGTTTGTCCTCGTGCTCTTTGTTGATCACTTGCTCCAACAAATTGATCAATTCTTGATATTGCTTGACATGCCTGCTGAGTTCATTGTCAATTTCATTGTACAGAGTGGAACGGAAGTGCATCAAAGGAACACCGACCAGCTTGGCGTTTAGAAAATTCACAAAACGCTCAATCTCATTCATCGGTATATTTTTCGGAATGGAGACCGTCCTATTCTCAACATGCCCTGTATTTGTGACGATTATGGCGACTGCAGTTTCATCATTTAACGGCACAAGCTGCAGATGCTTCAATGTCGCATTATAAATTTCGGGCTCCAAAACGAATGACGTGTATCTCGTCAAATCAGACAATATATTCGCAACTTGCTGCACGATTTCTTCTGTTTCATAAATCTTTTTCGCGAAAAAATTTTTTACTTTCCTTAGAACATCTTGATTCAGCCGCCCAGGACGTATCAAATGATCAACAAAATAACGGTATCCTTTATGAGAAGGGATCCGTCCTGCAGAAGTGTGCGGCTGTTCCAAGTAGCCCATTTCTTCAAGATCAGACATTTCGTTGCGAATCGTGGCAGGAGAATATTTCATTTCCGGCCTTTTCGAAATGCTCCTTGAACCTACCGGCTCCGCCGAAAGAATGTAATCATTCACGATTGCATTTAAAATTAGTCTTTGTCTTTCCGTCAGCATGATTACACCTCCAGTATGGAAGCTGGACCGTCCCCGTCCTGCCGTTCATCAAGCGGGCATGGGTATCATCAGCATCTTTGATTAGCACTCTCGAATGATGAGTGCTAGATCAAAAATACCAAATCCGCAAAGGAGTGTCAAGTTTAATCAAGCCTTTTCAAGACGGCAATTTCATCGCAGCAATTCTGTTTTGGACAATATATGCAGTCTCGCCAAACTTTTTCCGGAAAAATTTCTTTCGGCACGATTTCAAATCCGAGTTTAACAAAAAAACCTGCTTCATAAGTTAATGCCATAATTTTTGGAATGTTCAGCTGCCGAGCTTCCTCTGTCAGCATTTCAACCAGTCTTCGGCCGATGCCTTTCCCTTGATGCGCATCCGATACGCCAAGCGAACGAATTTCGACGAGATCTTCTCCGAGCCGGCACAAAGAGCCGCATCCAATCATCTCTCCATCGATTTCGGCTACGGTGAAGTGTTCGATATCTCGAGTCAGCATCTCTTTAGAGCGAGGAAGCATGATCCCTTGCTTAGCATAACCGTTAATGAATGCATATAACGAATCGACATCTTCTGCACTGGCCTTGCGATAATTTACCATCACCCTTCCTCCTCTCCTCATGATGCTTCGCCAATAAATTGCGCAAACACTTCGTTGCCGAACAACAAGCCGTTTTCCGTCAGCTTGAAGCCCGCTTCCGTCTCTGTCAAAAGCCCTTTTTGCACAAGATCCTCGATCACGGCGCCAAACACATCGTCCAGTTCAAGGCCAAATTGATCTTTGAAATCGGCTTTCGCCACACCGTCCAAAAGCCTTAAGCCGACCATCATAAAATCCTCCATCGCCTCTTCTTTCGCTACGCCGTGCACTTCCTTGCGAGGGAGCACGCCGCTGTTGACGCGGTCAATATAAGCCTGAACGCCTTTGTAATTCATGTGTCTGACAGATTGAACATATCCGTGCGCGCCTGCGCCGATGCCGAGATACGGTTCATTTTTCCAGTAGGTTATATTGTGCCTGCCTTCGAAACCCGGCTTGGCGAAATTGCTGATTTCATACTGCTTATATCCTGCTTCCAGCAATCGCTGCCGAATCAATTGATACATGGCGAATTCTTCATCTTCGCTTGGCAGCGGCAATTGATTTTTTTTGTACAACGCATGAAACACCGTGTTTTCTTCTATTTTTAATCCATATATAGAATAGTGAGGCAGATTCAGCCGCAGAGCTTGATCCAAGCTTTCTTCCATCATCTTCATCGTCTGCCGCGGCAAGCCGTACATTAAGTCGATGGAAATATTGTTGAAACCGGCAGCACGGGCTTGACGGATGCTTTCATGCACATCACTCACATCATGCATGCGGCCGATCGATTGCAGCAAATGATCTTGAAATGACTGCACTCCGAAACTAATTCGGTTGACTCCGCCTTCTTTCATCACTTCCAGCTTCTCCGGGTCAACCGTGCCGGGATTCGCTTCCATCGTAAACTCAAAACCGTCCCCGCTGAAACCGAACGCTTCGCGAATGCCGTCCAAAAGCCGCTTCATCTGTCCGGCATCCAGAATCGTCGGCGTGCCGCCGCCGACAAATACGGTTTTCATCGTTCGGTCCGGCAAACTTTCTGCTGTCATCAGCATCTCCTTGATCAGCGCATCCAAATAGTCATCCATCGGCTGCCCTTCAGCAGCATACGTATTGAAATCACAATAGTGACATTTTTTCGCGCAGAAAGGAATGTGGATATAAACCGATGCCGGCGTCATCCTCTTCATGCTTTCCTTAAACTCCTTTCAGCTTCATGTCATTCCTTCCGGCTACAAAAATGCAACGGCCAGCGCGCCGACCGCAAAACAGTAATAAGCAAACCAGGCGAGCTTGCCGTGCCGCATCACATTCATAAACCAGCGCAACGCAAAATAAGATGCGGCAAATGCAGTGATGAAAGCGAGCAAGTAAGGCAGCCACAACTCGCGAATAGACGGATCGTTTGCCATGTCGCCTGCAGAAAGAATCATCGCTCCGGCACTGACTGGAATATATAATAGAAAAGAAAAACGCAGCGCAGTTTCCTGCTTCATTCCGCGGGCAAGCGAAGCAACGATCGTTGCGCCCGAACGGCTGATGCCCGGAAGAAGCGCGATGGACTGCGCTAGTCCGACGATCAGGGCGTCTTTCCAATTTAGATCTTGGTCATTTTTCCGGCCTCTTAAATTTTTAATGAGCCAAAGCGCAATGCCGGTGATAAACAGCGCGATGCCGATGATCTTGACATTTCCCTTGGACCATTCGGCAATCACATCTTCGAACGCAAGTCCAATGACTGCAGCCGGAATCGTAGCCAGAACCAAATACATCACAAACATAAAGTCGCTGCGCTTATCTTTGTCGCGGCTTGCAGCATAAGAGATCGTGTTGCTCGCCAGACGCGCCAAGTCTTTGCGGTATATGATCAAAACGGCAAGCAACGAAGCGAAGTTCACAAACACTTCAAAGCTTAAGCCTTCAATCTCCAGACCGAGCCAAGTTTGCGCCATGACCAAATGTCCGCTGGACGAGATCGGTATCGGCTCCGTGAAACCTTGTATGAATCCGAGGATGATATATTTCAGCGTCTCCCATATCATTTCCATCGATTTTTCCCCCATAAGATCAGGATGCAAGCAGGAACATGAAACCCGTTAAGATTCATCCACCTGCAAAACGGCCATAAATGCTTCTTGCGGCACTTCAACCGAACCGACTTGCTTCATTCGCTTCTTTCCTTCTTTTTGCTTCTCAAGCAATTTCCGTTTCCGAGAAATATCTCCGCCGTAACATTTGGACAATACATTTTTGCGCATCGCTTTGACGGTCTCTCTGGCAATAATTTTGTTCCCGATTGCTGCTTGGATGGGAACTTCAAACATTTGACGCGGAATCAGCTCGCGCAATTTGCTGCAAATCGCCTTCCCGCGATAATAAGCTTTGTCGCGATGCACGATAAAAGAAAGGGCGTCCACTTGTTCTCCGTTCAATAAAATGTCCATCTTGACGAGTTTCGTTTCCTTGTATTCCGACATCTCGTAGTCGAAAGACGCATATCCTTTCGTGCCTGATTTCAACTGGTCAAAGAAATCATACACGATCTCGGACAGAGGCATTTCGTAAATCACATTCACCCGATTCACGTCCAAATATTCCATCGTCACGAATTCGCCGCGCCTGTTTTGACACAATTCCATGACAGCCCCCACATAATCGTTCGGGACAATAATCGAAGCTCGTACAAACGGCTCTTTAATATGATCGATCTCTCCCGGTTCAGGCATGTTTGAAGGGTTCTCGATATCCAGAACTTCTCCGTTTGTCTTCGTGACCCGGTAAACAACGCTTGGCGCCGTCGTAATCAGCGGAATGTTAAATTCCCGCTCGATCCGCTCTTGAATAATTTCCATGTGAAGCAAGCCTAGGAAACCGCAGCGGAATCCGAATCCGAGCGCAGTAGAGCTTTCTGCTTCATATCGCAGCGACGCATCGTTCAGCTCGAGCTTTTCCAGCGCTTCTCTCAAATCTTCATAATCCGATGAATCAATCGGATAAAAGCCGCAATATACCATCGGATTGATCTTTCTGTACCCCGGCAGCGGCGCGGCTGTTTCTCGTCCGACTTCGGTAATCGTATCCCCAACTTGCGTATCTTTCACGTTCTTAATGCCCGCGACGATAAAACCGACGTCGCCGATGTTCAACTGATCAACGACGGTCATTCCCGGGTTAAAGACGCCCACTTCTATGACTTCAAACGTTTTCTGCGTATTCATCATTTTAATGCGCGTTCCGGCTTTGACCGAGCCATTCACGATTCTCACATAGACGATCACGCCGCGGTACGGATCATAATGAGAATCAAAAATGAGCGCCTGCAGCGGCTCATCAGCGCTTCCTTGCGGCGGAGGAATCATTTGCACGACCTGTTCTAAAATTTCCTTAATCCCAATGCCTTCCTTTGCCGATGCTAAGACCGCATCGCTTGCGTCCAGTCCGATCACGTCTTCAATTTCTTGTTTAATCCGTTCCGGGTCGGCATTCGGCAAGTCAATCTTGTTAATGACAGGCAAAATTTCCAAATCGTTTTCCAGCGCCAAGTATACGTTCGCCAGCGTCTGCGCTTCAATCCCTTGCGCGGCATCTACGACGAGCAACGCGCCTTCGCACGCAGCCAGGCTGCGCGAAACTTCATATGTGAAATCCACGTGACCAGGCGTGTCGATTAAATTCAATATATACTCATTGCCGTCGTCCGCTTTGTAATTCAATCGAACAGCCTGCAGCTTGATCGTTATGCCTCTTTCGCGTTCCAATTCCATATTGTCCAGCACTTGATCCTTCATCTCGCGCGTAGAAAGCGCGCCGGTATACTCGAGGATGCGATCTGCCAGCGTAGATTTTCCATGATCAATATGTGCAATAATGCAAAAATTCCGAATATACGTTTGACGTTCGTGGATGTCCATGCCATCGTCCCCCGTGTTCCATATATCAATTCGTAATTAAATACAACTCATTATACCAATAGAATGTCCAAGCTTCAATATGTCTGAAGCACTGCAGGTTTGCGGGTGCCGTCGATCCCGCGCGAAACAGAGGCCGACCCTGATGGACTTCTAAGTCATGCGTCGGGGGACAGATCGATGGATTATTGGAAAACGCGGTCAAAAATGGACAAGATCATCTCAACCAGCTTATGGGCAGCTTTCTGCAAGAAAGTGCCTGCTCCGGAAGCCAATCGATGCAGCGTTCCGCCCCCAGCCGCATCGCCTTGCACGTCCGCCGGAGAAGCTTGTCCCCGTTGACTGATGCGGGCAGGGTCATTTTCTACAATCGGCTCAATGTAGCCTGCCCTTGGCGGGGCATTCAGCCCCGCTTCCACTTCTTCGATTTCATCCGCTTGAATGGCAGACGGATTCGAACCGTATATTTGCTCGACGCCTTTGCTTGCCAATTCGACGCCGTAAAATACTCCTATTCCTAACAATACCGCAGCGACGGTTAATCGAACAAAAAACGTCCTCATGTTCGATCCGCTCCATTCTCAGCAATGCTTAAGGGAGCATCCGCCTCTTGAGCATCCCAGAAAATTTCCGCAATCACATCTGCCAACACATCGATGGTCCGGTAAGATTCCTCGAGCGTATTTTCCGGACCGCCCACTTCAATTAAGATGCTGTTCGGCGATACCGATTGGTTATACTCCCCATGTCCGCTTTGATGATTTTTTCCCCAAATGCCGCGGGAAATTCCCGGAAATTGCTCTTCCAGCCGTTCGTGAATTTTCGCGGCAAAAGCTTCGTTCTGCTTCCAATTCGGATTGCGGTGACCGATGACAAAATATACTTGCGCGTAGCTGACGCCGTTTATTTCTACAGTGCTGCGGTCTCTGCCAAGCGCATCGCGGTGAATATCAAAGAAATATTCCAGTTCAGGATTTGATGCGATCGCTTCCTGCACTTCTTCCAGCGAATATTTATATGAAAAATTCCAATTGTAATCTTTCACTTCCGTCGGATAATCTTTATCCGAATGCACCGCGCCTATGCCGTGCTCTTCTAATTTCTGAGCCATTCTCTTTCCAAGCAGCGTAATATTGATCTCATCATGTTACGCTTCATGGAATTCTCTTCCTTAAATATTTAATTCTGGCAGCCATGATTCACGATTGTGAGAATGATAAATGAAAGCTTTCACGCCGCTTGTTTTTCGGGGAATGCCGGGCGTCTCCGACGAATCGTCCGCTGCTTCTTGCTGCTGCGGTTCCGGCGCATCCGGTTCCTGCCCAAGCGGCAGCGGCGCCGCATCATTTGCCGGTTCATCCGCTTCTTCATGCGGACCTGAATTTGAAGCTGACGGCTGCAATGCTTCTTTGGGAGGCGCATATTCCACCGGAGAGGTCATGTCTTTCATGCCTGAAGGGGAGCGGAGCAGCACCGTCTGCTCATTGCCCATGCCCGGAACTTCCAGAGCCAGGATGCTTGCAGGATCGGCAGGATTAATATTCGTTATATATCGGAACAGGAAAGGCATCACTTGCTCTTTGGCAAACGCACCAGCTTCTTCGTCTTTGCTCAGCATCGGAACTTCCATCGCCATCATATTGACAAACAACTGGCTGGAAACAGAAGCGGCCAGCCCTTTCATCGATTGATAAGGCGAAACAGCTGTTTTGGATAAGTATAAACTCCCCGTGCTAATGATCATGAAAATGACAAATGTCAGCAAAGAAAGCGCAATGTACATTTTGGCAAAAGACATGTTTTTGTTATTCATCTTCGGCTCCTCCTGTTTAAATGTCAGCTTAAATTGCAAGGACGATTGCTCGACTCTTGGAATCTATCTACTACACTCTATGAGGAGACCGCTTCAGATAGAACTTTCACCATTCAAAACATTATCGACAAAAAAACCGCATGGCATTCATGCCAATGCGGGAAATGCATCCTTTTCCAGTTCGCCGCGTTAATGGGTATAGGCGGCAGCATTATCCGGGCGAATGGCTTCGTGCAGAGATTCGTTCAAGCCGGCAGCGATCACATTCGCGATGTCTTCAATAAATTCATCGATATCTTTCGGAGTGACCAGCAAATCTTGTCCCAGCGGATTCAACACTTCTCTCACCATCAAATGTCGTTCTTCCCGGCTCATTTTGTCCAGGACGCCGAAAATATACTCCGTATTGTTCGTTTGTTTCTTAAAGTTGCTGATCAATAAATCGATGCAGTTGTTTACAATCGTTGACGCATAAACAACCGTTGGAACTCCGACTGCAATGCACGGAACTCCGAGCGTTTCCTTGTTTAAGCCGATGCGCTTGCTTCCAAGTCCTGATCCAGGATTAATGCCCGTGTCTGCAATTTGGATCGTCGTGTTCACCCTTTCCAAAGCACGAGATGCAAGAGCGTCAATCGCTATGACAAAATCAGGCTTTGATTTCTCGACGATGCCTTGAACAATTTCACCCGTTTCAATTCCCGTCGTCCCCAGCACCCCGGGCGCGACTGCGCTGACTTGCCTGTAACCTTCATCGACTTGGTCAGGCATCAGCTGAAAAAAATGCCGCGTTACCGTAATATTCTCAACTACCAGCGGTCCCAGCGAATCGGGGGTGACATTCCAGTTTCCTAAGCCGATAATCAACGCTTTGCTGTCTTTCGGAATTCCCAACCGTTTGAGCAGCATTTCAAATTCCCGAGCGAATTTTTGCGTCACCCGATGCTGCAAATCCGTGTCTTTGCTGCGCAAGCCCGGCACTTCCAGCGTAATATAATGGCCCTCTATTTTTCCGATTGCCCGCGCGCCTTCTGGTGTTCGCACTTCAATTCGCGTCACGCGTATTCCATTGTCTTCCTCTGTTTCTGAATGCACGCCTGGAATTTGACTGGTATTATCGCGTTTCGTGGCAACTTCCTGGGCTTCCAGTGCTAAGTCTATGTGAAGAGATTCCGTCTCGCTCAAGTTTCATTCATCTCCTTCGCGCTTTCCATTAATGTTGGTTCCCTTTTGTCTATGGTTCCTAAGTCGGCTGCAACTTATTCTTCCGCCGCAAGCGAGAAGAGAAACTATTGCAATTTCAGCATGTGCGTGATAAAATACTTTAAGTTATCGCATGGGACGTTTTAAGCAGTAGGAGGTGAAAGCAGTGCCAAATATTAAAGGAGCAATCAAGCGTGCGAGACAGAATGAAGAGCGCCGTCTTCAAAACGCTTCGCAAAAGTCTGCGATTCGCACAGCGATCAAAAATGCAGAGCTTGCCATCCAATCACAAGATAAAGAGAAAGCAGCAGAAGCATACCGAATTGCTGTTAAAAAGCTGGATAAAGCTAAGAACAAAGGTTTGCTGCATCAAAACAAGGTTAATCGGCACAAATCCCAATTAGCCAAGCGGTTAAACGAACTTGCCGCTCAATAATTGTTTTTATCCATTTTGAACGAACGCTCATGTCCGCACATGTATTCACATGTCAACATGTTCGAAGCCGTTCACATATACTTATTCGCATGCAGCAATGCGCGCGAATCAAAAAGACGCCGTCTCGGCGTCTTTTTATTATTATATTATGTTTAAAAAATTAGACGATAAAGCATCGACCGCTGCACATGTGTCCATAGACTAGACCTGCCTGAAGCAGCAAGTTTCTTCGACGCTTGCATTTAAACGTATTGACGGAAACTGTCGTGCATATGGACAAGTTCAAGCACAGCCAATTCTATGGCCAATATTTTATCGATGCGGCCTGTTTTCATTTGATAATCCGTTTCCGCCAATTTGTCGATCATCCATTGCAATTGTTTGATGCTGTAGTTTTTCGCCTGATCTGACGCCACTTTAACGGCATACGGATGCTGTCCGATCTGTCCTGCGATTTGACGATTCGTGTAGCCCATGCTGCTTAATTCCTTCACTTGCATGATGATGCGAAACTGCCTGGCGATCAGCATCAAAATTTTGATCGGCTCTTCCCGCCGGCTCAGCAGCTCGCGGAATATCGATAATGCGCGGGACACATTTTGCTTTACGATCTCATCCACCAATAGAAATATGTTTTGTTCCACGGTTCGCGCCGTTAACTGTTCAATCATCCCGCTCGTGATCATTCGCTCCTCTCCGGCGTACAAAGACAATTTTTCCAATTCTTGCACTAAATGCTGCAAGTTTGTTCCTGCGTTCATAATCAGCGCATCCGCAGCGGCTTCATCCATTTCGCAATTCAATTTTCGCGCCTGCTTCAATACCCATGATCGCAGCGTATTTGCATCCATTTCAGGAAACGATACGACAGCTTCTTGCTTCTTCAGCAGTTTAACGACTTTCTTCCTTTCATCCAGCTTGTCAGCTTCCACTGCCAGAATCATAATCGTGAAAGGAGACGGTTCTTCCAAATAGTCCGCTAATCGATTCAAGTCATGCTCTGCTTTTTGCTTCTCGCGGGCAGCAGTTAACAATGATGCATGATTTCCAATAACGATCTTCTTTTCCGCCATGAACGGCAGCGTTTCCGCATCTTCAATGCAAGCTTGAATCGGGATTTCGCGCAAATCATATTGGCTTACGGCAAAATCCTTGTTCTCTTCCAGAATGAACTTGTTCACGATATATTGTATAAATTGATCGATCAAATATCTTTCGATGCCTAAACAGACATACACCGGTTTATGATTTCCGTCTGCGATCTGTTTTGCGGCAGCTCTGTAATCCAGCATGTTGACGACCCTTTCAACCGATATTTAAACGTACTTCCCTCTTGAAACTATCATATCATAAGACGCTCAAAAATAAGAGAACAGAGCGTGAGCGACGTTAAAAAAAAGACGATAAAAAAAGATCCAGCTGATCAACTCAGCCGGACCTTTTCCCTAAATCTATATAAACATCCGAAGCCAGGCCCTAGGCACCTGCTTGCGAATGGCCGCAACGCTCGGGACAGCGTTGTGACTTCTTGCTTCTACTATATGCCGCAAACGGCATGATCGTGCAGCGTTTAGACTATAAATCTTTAGTCTTTGCTGCAGCAGCTTGTTTATCGATCAGCGGCTGCATCCGCCAGATCGATGACAAACTGGGCTGACTCTTCTCCAGAATATACTGTATAGACCAACTGCGGCAGCGCTTCATCCCATTGAACATCAACTACAGCATCAACATCCATCTGTGCTGAAACAAACACCGCATTTCCTTCATCATCGACAATTTCCACTTGAAAGCGTCCATGCTCATTTTTTGCGACAAATGCAGTATATTTGCCGTCAGGAGACGGGTAACTCTGATCCGCAAAGCCTGCCGTATCCATCATGACATGAAATCCGGCGCTTTCCTTTTCATCAGAAGGAGCATCACCGCTGTATTGATTATAGCCGGATTGATTTTGCCCTTCGATGCTTTCTGACGGCAAAGCGCGCTTGTTCAGCATTTCATTTCCGCCGCTGAACGTTGTCATCGGAGCCATCTCCGGCCCGCTGCTTGCATCGGCAGAGCTGTTGGAGGCAAGTTGCGCATGTTCAGGCGCAGATTGACCAAAGCCCCATAAACTTCCAGACGCAACTAATATAATAAATGCAACGGAGGCCGCAATGCCGCCCATCATTCTAAAGGAAACAGAGCGTCGCAAGCGTTCAAAGGGTGACCGTGCCGGCTGGGATGCTTGCTGGCGTTGTTGATCGATGCGATCCAGCTCAGGCATGATGCTGTCGACAATGCTGTATGGCGGCTCTACTTTTGGCAGCTGGACAAGATCGTTGGAGAGTCGTTTCAATCGCTCATGCATCGCGGCACAGTCTGAACAAGACTGCACATGTTCATGAAGGCGTTCTGACTCTTCGCTGTTTAGATCTTTGTCCAGATCTCTGTGCATGAGTTCAATCACCTCTTGACAGTTCATCCTTTCACACCGCCTTTCTCATACTCTTGGAGCAATGTTTGCAATCGGCTTCTTGCTCGGAACAAATACGATTTCACTGTATTCAGAGGCAAACCGAGCGATTCGGCAATTTCTTTGTATGAAAAATCTTGAAGATACCGAAGCACAACAACGGCTCGGTGATGGGCAGGAAGTTTGTTGATCGCCTCCCGAATATCTTTGGCAGTAAAGGCTGAAAGGACTTCCTGTTCTACATTTTGTTCGGTTTCAAACCACATATCGTGTTCTTCAATCGATACCATCGGTTTTTGTCTGCGAAATTTATCGATGCAAATATTCGTGACAATGCGCTGCACCCACGTTTTGAAAAGCGCTTTTTCTTCGTAAGAATCAATTTTGGTATAAATCCGAATTAACGCTTCTTGCGCAGCGTCCATGGCATCATGTTCATTGCCAAGTATATAAAATGCCGTACGGTAAACATGGTTCTCTATTTCGCGCAAAAGAGCGATTAAGGCGTCGCGATCGCCTGCTTGGGCCTTTCTGATCAGTTCCGGCTCTACCACCAATGATCCCCCTCTCTTGCAATCTTACAGACGCAATTGTAATTTAAAATGTTGCACCAATCATTTAATAGAATAACAAAATCTTTTCAGCGCGTATAGGCAAAACGCCGCAAATCAAGACATTACCAATTCCCCTTTCCAGCCGCCGCATGCAGTCAGCGGCGCTTGATCAAAACAAGAAAAAAAACCGGAATTGTTCCGGCTGTCTGAAACGCAAGCACTCCATCGATTAACATGGCTCATTCCGTTCTTTGAATGGCTGCATTCGCCAACTGCTGAATCGTCATGTCATCCATCGGCGGATTGTGCAGGCCGGCGCGAACGTCGCGATAATAGCGCTGAAGCGGATGGCTCAACGACAAACTGTGCGCACCGACGACCCGCATCGCCAGATCGACAATATGAATGGCTGCATTCGTCACCGCCATCTTTACCGCGCCAAGCTCCGGGGTCATTGCATCTCTGGCTGCTTCATCGGATTGATCCCATTTTTCAGCGGCTGCGTACAGAAATGTCCGAGCCCGCATCAATTCCAACTCCATTTCGCCGATTTTGCTTTGGATATTCGGAAGTTCGATGATCGGTCCTTTCAAGCTGTTCGGGGTGTAATTTTTCGCGAACTGAATCGCTTCATTTTGCGCTGCTTGCGCGATGCCCAAATAACAGGCCGGGATGTGAAGCAGCCAGCCGTTTGCTCTTCTTTTGCCTGGATTCAGCCACTCGACCAGATGCTCTTTCGCTACTTTTGCTTGATTTAAAACGAGGTCATGGCTGCCTGTGCCGCGCATCGATACGCTGTCCCAAGTATGTTCAATTGCCACGCCGTCCGCCGAGCGGGGAACGAGAAAATTCGCCGCCTTTCCGCTGCCTTCAACTTCAGCGCTCACGATAAAATAATCTAATGCGGGCGCCATCGTCGTAAATGTTTTTCTTCCAACAAGCACCCAATGATCCCCGTCTTTGACCGCTTTAGTCTGCGGCATTCCCCCTCTGGTCGGACTTCCCGTGCTCGGTTCGGTGGCCGCCCCGTTCACAAGCGCTCCTTCCATTACGCGCTTGCAGAAATGATGAAATACGTCCTCATTCCAACTTCTTTTCTCGCTTAAATTTTTCACAATGCCCAGATGCCAGCCGATCGACAACGATGTCGATCCGTCTCCGATCGCCAGCTCTTCCTGCAAACAAATCAACTCACGCAAAGAAATTTCCGCTCCGCCGTAACGCCGCGGCACCGTCAATGCCGTATATCGTGCGTTCTTTAGTTCATCGATATTTTCAAACGGAAACTCCCCTTTTCGATCGATCTGTTCGGCTCGGCTCTTAAACCGGCTTGCCAGCTCCCGCATGAGCATTCGCCTCGATTCAAGCGTTTGCGCTTGAAGAAAATCCATCGACGCCCCTCCTCCGTACGACTTCATATTTTCAGTACATTCATGCCCATGACTTCATTATAAAGTTCATCATTCGAAAAGTCACGACAGCAAAAGAAGGCGTTTCCGGCCGCCGTCAACGGAATTTCGTTCGAACGCTCATGCTGTTTTTTCGAATGTCCAGCTGAATTTCGCCGTGCAAGTCAGTTCGATAGACGCGGCTTCCCAATTGCTGCAAGCGCCGGATCACATCTGGATGCGGATGCCCGTAAAGATTGTTTCTGCCTGCGGAAATGACGGCAGCTTCCGGTTTCCAATAGTCCAGCCATTGCGCGCTCGTTGAAGTCCTGCTGCCGTGGTGCGCCACTTTCAACACTAAAGGCGCATCATTCGAAAAAAAGGAGTTTGCCCGATCATCCATTTCCAGCTCTGGCAATGCTGCAAGCACTTCTTTCTCCTGCTCTTGTTCCATATCTCCGGCATACAAAATTTGCTTGTCAAATATTTGCAGCAAAAATACGAGCGAATAGTCATTTTGACGCGTTTCATTGTACAGCTGCTCTTGCGAAAACGGATGCAAAAACAACAGTTTCGTGTAGCGGTCTATTTCCAACGTCAAACCGTATGAAGCAGCATAAATCGGAATGTTTCGTTCTGTTGCTGCTTCAATGAAAGCAACCATGGCCGGACTTGTCTTCACGGTGCCGTTGATAAAAATTTGCTTCACGGGAATGCGCTTGACCACTTCCGCCAATCCTCCGACATGATCGGCATCCGCATGCGTTAAAAACAGCATGTCAATTTGATGGACGCCTCTTTGTTTTAACAACGGCACCAATATATCTTTTCCCGTCTCAAATGGGTCTTTTCTTTGTCTCCACTCGTCTCCTTCACGAACAAACGAAATCGTTCCGCCTCCGTCGATCAGCAAATGACTGCCTGTCGGCGTTCTGACTAAAGATGCATCTCCTTGACCTACATCTATAAAATAGACCAGCCCTTTGGCAGGCCAATGCCATGCCAGCGGCTCATAAGCATAGATGACCAGCAGCATGAACACGGCCATGA
>CALKAN010000084.1 GCA_937983035.1 uncultured Paenibacillaceae bacterium
TATGCTGCACAGACTTCAATCACAGTGTTGACGAGCTCATCATATGTTGGAGCCGGCGCGGCAGCGCAAATTTGCAGCAGTGCAACAAAGATCGGCGTCTGAGACTTGCTTTGGTTCCAACGAAAACAAAATTCATCTAAATATTTTTGCAGGTGCTTGCGGCCGATGCCGTGAAACGTGTCGTTAAGCCACGTCCCGGCGGATTTGGCGATCGCTTTCAGTTTCATGCACTTGTTGCGGCTAAAGCGTTTGACATCACACTCAATGCAGTTTGGAGAGACGATTTTCATCTTTGCAATCGTTCGTTTTGATTGTGTTGCACGATCGATGACCGTATGTTGAAAAACCGCTTCAAGCTGCGCATCGACATGCTCTTGTATAAAGGAATGGATGCCCAGCCGATTGACCGATCTCCCATTTAAAAACTCATCCAACATCTGTTTAATTTTGATTGCTTTCGGATTGCCTTGCTGATCGATTTCTGCTCCGATGAGAAGCGGGTGTTCCTGCGGATGACGTCTTGCCATGGCATGAATGACTCTTCCATAGGCAGCAGAGTTAATGCGGACATGGCCGGAAAGCCTGGTCTTCTCATCTGCTCGGCTGATGGCGGCACGTATTTTGGAAAGCATGAGCCAGGCGGTTTTGTAAGTGACTTGTATGATGGATTGCAGCTTGACGGCGTTAAGATCCCCTTGTTTGCGGGAAACGAGAAACATTGCCGTAAACCATTTGCGCAAATCGGTTTTGCTGTTTTCCATGACCGTGCCGGCTTGAACAGAAGTTTGGCGGCGGCAGTTCAAGCATTCATATAAAGGGAGGCGGCGCGTTGTGATTACAGTCATATGCGCACAGCTGCAGCGCGGGCATCGAAATCCGTGAGGCCATCTCGCTTGAAACAGGGCTTCCATGCATGCTTCTTCTGTATCAAACTTTTGTTGAAAATCCTCTAATGTAAGATCGTGATCGAAATTTGTGATCATATCGAGCGTTGAAAATGCTGAGTTTTCTAACCTTTCCTTCATTTCTTTCACCACCGTGCAAACACATCATCCCGGCAGACGAATATTTTTGATGCGAAAATACATATGGGAACCTTTGTTCTATAATCACATTATAGCAATCATACGTTCGCATTTCAACTGCTTTTATAAAAAAATTTAACGCATGCAAAAATGACATGAAATGAAAGTTTGACATTTTTAGTATGCAAGAAATAGAAACGTGTCAACACTATTCGTACAGGTCTTGCATAAAACATGAACATCTATGGAGGCATCCAACGGTTGGAACAATTGAGCCAGGCATTCATGGATGGCGGGCTTGAACCTGAAAAAAATGGAAACTTAATTCAAGAATGGATACTTAATTCAAGTTTGAAAATGACAAAACTGGATGATTGATCTTGTTGAAATCGTTGTACGTTGGCAAAAATTAAGCGATTAAATGTTTGGGATCATGAATGCATGCATTGAAAAAATGACATTTGCAGCTGAACACCTGACTGAAAGGGATAAGTCTCGAAAGGGATGCAGAGATAAAATGCAATCCTGCGGACTGATGATTGGGGATAATGTTCGCAGTGGTTGGAAACAGATATATTCGCTCCGGTTCGCTGCGGGTTGTTTGATTGCTGAATTGAAAAGAAGCTTATGAGAATTGGAAAAATATAACGACGACTTGCTTAACCTGATGGATGGGGATAGTGCATGCAGTGTTTGGAGACAGTTATATGTGCTGCGGATAGCCGGAGTGAAGTCCAAAACGTTTGGAGAAATGAAATGGATGCAAACTTGTCGCGGAAGGTCTGAGCAAAGCGGGATGCCTGAGCAATAGGGATAGAGTTGGAATCACTGGATTAATGTTTGTTGCAAGTTCTAGCAGACTTAAAAAAATCATAGGATAGTACCAGCTCTGACAGATGATCAATCACTGTGACGATGGAGGAAACCTATGAAAAAATTCATTGGAATTTGGGCTGCGGCATGGGCCGTGCTGGTTTTGCTTGGCATCTTAATCCCGGCTTTATTAGTGGATTCCGTAACTGAAGATTCCAGCAGGGAGTCAAAGATGCAGGCATCGCCTGAAACCATAGATGCAGAGGAAGACTCTTTGCAAATTCCTGTATATTTAACCGAGGAAGATAAAATCATAACGATCCCTTTGGAAGCTTACGTGAGCGGAGTAGTTGCAGCAGAGATGCCGGCAGAATTTGATTTGGAGGCACTGAAAGCGCAGGCTATTGCTGCCAGGACATATATTATTCATCGTGCTTTGTTGAAAGACTTCAGCCAAGTTCCCGTGCAAGGCGCTTGGGTTACGGATTCGGTGTCAGATCAAGCATTTTTAACGATAGATGCAATAAGAGAAAACTGGGGATTTTGGAAGACGGCTCGTTTTCTGGATAAGATTTATCAGGCTGTAAATGAAACGCGTGGAATCATTATGACGCATAACGGCCAACCGATTGATGCGACATTTTTTTCAACCAGCAACGGTTATACGGAAAATTCAGAAGATTATTGGAGTCAAGAAGTGCCGTATTTACGAAGCGTGCCCAGTCCTTGGGATGTGCACATCTCGCCAAAATACAAGCACACTGTCAGTCTTTCTCTTAATGAGTTCTATAATCAACTGGGGATTCATGATATTCCGGTTTCCAGCGGCGCAAGCTTATCTATGCAAGTGTTGGAAAGAACAAAAGGCAACAGAATTAAATCTGTGAGAATAGGCGGCCGTCAATTTTCCGGTCGTGAAATACGAGAGAAGCTCGGCCTTCCCTCTTCTCATTTTCAGTGGAAGGTAAATGAGGATTCAATAGACATAACGACATACGGCTATGGGCATGGAGTAGGCATGAGTCAATATGGCGCGCAAGGCATGGCGATGGAAGGCTATACAGCTGAGCAAATTTTAAAATATTATTACCAAGGCATTGAATTAAAAGATTGGCGGGAGGATCCGAATATAGCTGAAATTAAAAACTTGTAAAAAAACTACTTAAATGAGGTATAAAAGCGGATATCATCTGGCAACAATGATTGCTGAGGTGATATAAACATGAATGAAGAAAACAAGAATTCAAAGTCAGCACAATCTCATTCAGATGGTCAACAGTCTGTCAATGACAATACAGATGGTTTGAAACAGACTGAAGATCATGCAGAGCAGTCGGCTTGGAAGAAGTTTTTGGCGAAAAAATGGGCTTTTCCAGCAATGTATATGGGAGCTGCAGTTATCATCCTAGGATTAATGTGGACATACCAACAAGGCATCGGACAACCTGGTCCTGCGGATGAAGATCCGGGCCTTGTTACAGGGGTGGATGGTCTGCTAGAGTCTAATGAAGACTCAGAATACCCAGATGCATTGCCGGTGACAGGCCACAGCGAAGAAATGAAATGGCCGGTAGCAAACTATTCGGAGATGATGGTTGTTCGTCCGTTTTATGACAAAGACGGCTCCGTAGAGTCCAGGCAAGCTGCGGTCATTCATTATGATGACATGTACTTGCCGAGCACAGGCATTTCATTGGCTGCAGAAAATGGGGAGTCTTTCGACGTACTGGCAGCGATGAGCGGCACAGTTACAAGAGTAGAGCAAAATGCTCCGTTAGTTGGACAATTAGTAGAGATTACCCATGAAAACGGCCTGAAAACCATTTACAGCAGTTTGGACAACATTGAAGTTGAGTTGAATGAGCAAGTTGAGCAAGGACAAGTCATTGCTCAAGCCGGCCGGAATGAGCTGGAAAGAGATTTGGGCGTGCATCTTCACTTTGAAGTGACTGAAAACGGCGAACCTGTGAATCCGAATGAATTGATTGAACAATCGGAAGAAGGAACAGCTTCGTCAGAAGAAGGACAAGACTCCGGTGAAGAACGAAATCAGGAGAATTCCGAAGACGCTGAAAACTCCTGATTAAAAAAAGAACAGTTTATTAAAGAGACTGATCATTGATCTCGCTTGCCGGAATAAAATCCGGCTTGCCAAAGAACCGTTGTTTTCCCTGACATGATCCAGGGCAAACAGCGGTTTTTTTGCTGAAATTGGACTGGAATTTAAAAAAATGTGCATATTTATGCTTGTCAGGCTTGTAAACAAAGCATATATGGTCACACCCCTCATATAATGTACCAAACTAGCACGAAGCTTAGGAGGCGAGGGGCGTGCACGATTACATCAAAGAGCGAACCATCAAAATTGGGCGGCATCTTGTGGAGACGAGAAAAACTGTGCGAACGATTGCCAAAGAATTTGGTGTATCCAAAAGCACAGTTCATAAGGACTTGACCGAGAGGCTTCCGGAAATTAATCCGGAATTAGCCAAGGAAGTCAAGGAAATTTTGGAGTACCACAAATCTGTCCGCCATTTGCGAGGCGGTGAAGCGACGAAGGTTAAGTACAAAAAACAGGCTGAAGCAGCCAAAAAGAAGGAAACGGTTACGGTGTAGCAGAACGTTGGTTTTGTAAGCAAAATCATGAAATGGAATGAATTGCTCCTCCCGGATCTTTCGTCGAGTCAGCACATCCTCGCTTTGGAAAAGAATGCAGCATTCACATATTTCTCATGCCCTTTTCAATAAAAATGAAGGATTATCCTCGTTCATTATCGAATAGTTATGAGCGGCACAGTTATAGTCTGCATATGCAGAACTGACATATCATACTTGCGGGAACAGTGGAGCTGCTATTGAAGACAAGATGCATTCGGAAAATTCAGGGTCACGCTCAAAGAACATTGAAGTCGTTTATTCGAAAATTGGGGTCATGTTCACACAACAATTGGGTTATACTTGACAGCATTGCAAGCTGATTTGAATTTAGGAAAAGTCGATACTGTTAATGTTGCTCAGGGAGGATTCGTGTTCATGTTTCATAAAGATATTGGCATAGATTTGGGAACTGCTAACGTATTAATTCATGTCAGAGGCCGCGGTGTCGTCCTGGATGAGCCATCCGTGGTTGCCATCGATAACAATACAAAAAAAGTAGTTGCAATTGGAGAAGATGCGCGCCGCATGGTCGGCCGCACACCTGGCAACATCGTTGCCATACGTCCGCTCAGAGACGGCGTCATCGCGGATTTTGAAGTTACTGAAGCAATGTTGAAATATTTTATAGAACGGGTAGGGGGCAAGACCTGGTACAGTCATCCTCGCATTTTAATTTGCTGTCCGACGAATATTACGTCCGTAGAGCAGAAGGTCATACGAGAAACTGCTGAAAGAAGCGGAGCAAAAGAAGTGTTCCTGGAAGAAGAGCCTAAAATTTCCGCTGTAGGAGCAGGCATGGATATTTTCGAGCCGAGCGGAAATATGGTCATTGATATTGGCGGGGGCACAACGGATATCGCCGTACTATCCATGGGCGACGTTGTGACCGCCTCTTCTATTAAAGTTGCTGGGGACAAGTTTGATGCTGCAATTTTGAAATATGTCAAAGATCATTACAAAATTTTGATTGGGGAGCGCACCTCGGAAGATATTAAAGTGAATATTGGGTCTGTGCACAATGCTCCGCAACAAGAAGAAATGGACATTCGCGGCAGAGACATGGTTACAGGCCTTCCGCGCACAGTGACCATCCGTTCTCATGAAATTAGAGATGCGCTGAACGATTCTATTCAAGCGATCATTGCCAGCGCTAAGTCCGTATTGGAGAAGACCCCGCCGGAGCTGTCTGCTGATATTATTGATCGCGGCATCATTTTGACAGGTGGAGGCGCACTGCTTCATGGAATGGAAGAACGATTGTCCGAAGCTCTAATGGTTCCTGTTATGGTCGCAGAAGATCCTATGCAATGCGTAGCGAAAGGAACAGGCATCATGCTTGAAAATTTGTCCAAAATCAGCAAAAGAAAAGTAAGATTAAGATGATTAGATGTAATCAGCTGCAGCTTGCAGAGATAAAAAATGAATAAATTTTAGCTGCATAAATGATTGAAACAAGTAAATAAATGTTTGAGACATGTAAATAAATGATTGTTGCCGGGCAAATGCATTTAACTATAAAAAATTTAGACCATGCATCCGATATATGGGATATGGTCTATTTTTTTGTGGAGGTCGACGGATAAACGGGTTTTTGATCCGTAATTTTAGATGGATATTTGACTGGTTTTTTTAAACCATTCGGATCATTGGATGTTGAGGCAGCAGATTTAAGTTTGACGATGCAAATCACTTTGGATATAGAATCAATGTAGAAGTCAGATTTTGAATAATGCAGATCATTTCACTTTTTATTTTGCGCAATTGGATGAGGTTCAGAAGCTAATATTGTTGAAATCGGAGGGCGTTGGGACGATGCTTAGAGGACTGCATACTGCGACTGCAGGGATGATTACCGAACAGCGCAAACATGATGCGATCACGAACAACATCGCGAATATTAATACTGCGGGATACAAAAGCCAGGCTCCTGCTGTGCGTTCATTCCCGGAAATGCTCATTTCTCTTATGCATAATAAGGAAGATGTGCCTAGAAGAGAGATCGGTCGGCTGAATACAGGAGTGATGGTGGAGGAGAATGTGCCTGTCTTCACTCAAGGTGATTTAGTTGAAACAGGCAATGCGGGCGATATTGCGCTTTTTGCTAATCTTCGCTTGTATGAGGAAGTGGACGGTGAGCAGGTTGAGCTTCGTTTTGACGCTTCAGGCAAAGCTGTGAATGCAAACGGTGAAATCGTTTATCAGCCTCAGGCATTTTTTACGTTGATCAATGAAGAGGGGGAGCGCAGGTATACGCGAAACGGGGAATTTCGCATTGGGTTTGACGGCACCTTGCAAAGTGCAGACGGCTTGAGAGTATTGAACCAAATGAATGAACCGATTCAATTAAATCAACCTTTGGAACAGGTGCGGATCACTTCTGACGGCAGATTGGTTGATGCGGAAAGCGGTGAATGGCTGACAGATGAGTTCGGAGCACCGATAAGAATCCAGATCAGCCAGATTAATAATCCTTACGATCTGCGTCGTGAAGGAAACGGGTTGTTCCGATTAGAAAATGAAGAGGCTGATCCGCCGATCATGATAGAAGATTTTGCAAATGTTGAATTGAAACAAGGATTTATTGAGCGCTCCAACGTTGATGCAGGCAAAATGATGGTGGAATTAAACACCGTTTTGCGAGCTTATGAAGCGAATCAAAAAGTCATTCAGTTTTATGACCGCAGTCTGGATAAAGCCGTGAATGAAATTGGACGAATACATGGATAAATAGAGCAGCCTAAATAATCTCGGCAAATTTGTCACAATGATGCCGGTTGCTCGCTTGATTATTTGGACATGGGATTAGGATCATTATCCCTTTAAGTCAGGACTCAATTTTTTGTTTTCAGGGCGTATTCCCTAGTCAGTCATTCATTTCGCGCTTTGGCATGCTTTATTGCGTTTAACGGGTCATTTATTTTGTTGTGTTGCATGCTTTGGCTCATTGATCAGTTCATTCATTTTGTACATTTAAAACGTTATCCCGTTTAGGCAGGAAGCCATTTTGGCTGCAGCATGCGTTTTGTTTCAGGCAGAGAATTTATTGGCTGGACATATTCATGAGAGAAGAGCATGACTTGAATTTTGATTTGCCTGATTTATGGGGATAGGAGCCATAAGCGTGTGAAATTGGACTGATGGAGTGTTGATAAAACACTTTCCTGATTAAAGGGGACATTGAATCGAGATGTTTGAAAGCCTTTCGCTTATAAAAATCGATCATTGGAGAAAACAAGGAGCGAAAATCAGATGAACACTTCCATGATGAACGCATTGTCGACAATGCAAGCACTGCAAAGGAAGATGGATCAAATCGCTGATCATATGGCCAACCTTAATACGCCAGGATATAAGCGCAGCGACGTTTCTTTTAAAGATATATTAACGACTGTGCAAAATCAGCCCAGGGAAGCGAACTTGGAAGGAAGGCTTACTCCTCCAGGCCTGACGATTGGCTGGGGAAGCCAGATTGCAGCGACCAGGCTCGATTTCAGTCAAGGTGACATTCGCGAGACGGGCGTAGAGACTGATATCGCGATTGTCGGACAAGCGATGCTGCAAATCCAGTATGAAGAACGAGATGAGAATGGGAATTTTGTGCTGGATGAAGAAGGAAACTTAATCGTCCATGAGTACTACACGCGGAACGGAGCGCTGCAATATGCGGTCACGCCTGATAATCCGAATACAGTATTCTTGGCTGTTTATGACGGGACATTGCTTCGCGATGCAGAAACGGGAGAATATATACAGTTTCCTGCCCATCACAAATTAGAAATTAAAGAAGATGGAACGGTATGGGCATGGGACCCCGTTCGTACAGAACATCCGCCAATTTATGCAGGTCGTTTGCCTTTATTTCACATTATTCAGCCGCAATCACTTGAAAAAATAGGCGAACATCGGTATGCTTTACCTGAAGGGGTGCAACAACCAGAACGGATGATTGCACCGGTCAATTGGCAAGATCCCGGTGCTGTTGCTGTTAAGCAGCGGCATTTAGAGCACTCAAATGTGGATCTCGCCCATGAATTGACTGAACTCATCTCTGTTCAGCGCGCATACCAGTTGAATGCCAGAGCGATTACATCTGCGGATACGATGATGGGCCTGGCGAATAATTTGCGCGGATAAAGCTGTAAAGTGAGGAAACTGCATGGCGGATGACAGAATCAATCAACCGAAATTAACGGTAAGGAAAATTACAAATGATGCGATAAACCGCAATTCAAGCAAGAATGCGAATGCGGGACAAAGCGCAGGAACTTCTGCGGCAGCGGGCCGCAGCGCGGGCAATCACGGCAGCAATGCAAACAACCGCAGAAGCACGCCGAAAAAGAAACGATCGGTTTGGAAAACGATTCGCTGGTTCGTGATACCTGCTTTGTTTGCGGCGTCGCTTATTACAGGATTGATTTTGGGTTACAGCTACATAGGCGGTGAAGAAGCATCAGAAGTGTTTCAAATCGAAACGTGGAAACACATGATTGACTTGATTTTCGCCGAGGAGTAAGTCATTGCTGGTTGGATTAAATCATGGAATTTATTTGAAAATTGATGCAGATCAGAACTCCCCTTTTGCAGGGGAGTTTTCTTTTGGAAGTTTTTCGGGGTATAATGTGAAGAAATGAAATAGAGTGTGCTTGCAAACGGCCATGCTTGGCAGCGCATTTGCAGCACACTCTGGTATATCAACCTTCACGTGAAGGGGACATTATCTATGCTCGCACAATTAGGCTTATTTTATACGTCTTATCAGTGAATTTTGCAAGGAAGAACCAATCATATGAAGGGAGATCATCATTTATGCTGGACATTACGCAAATCCAATCGATCATTCCGCATCGTCCGCCTTTTCTGTTAGTCGATCGCATTTTAGAAATTGAACCAGGCAAACGGGCGGTTGGGATAAAAAACGTAACGATGAACGAGCCGTTTTTTACAGGGCACTTTCCAGACTATCCGGTTATGCCGGGAGTTTTGATTATAGAAGCATTGGCGCAAGTCGGCGCGGTTGCAATTTTGCAAGTGGAGGAAAACCGCGGAAAGCTGGCATTGTTCGCAGGGATTGACAAAGTGCGTTTTCGCGGGCAAGTCGTGCCGGGCGACACGCTGCGGCTGGAAGTGGAAATTACGCGATTGAAAGGCAGGATCGGCAAAGGGAGCGCAACGGCTAAAGTTGGAGATGCGATTGCAGCGGAAGGAGAAATCATGTTTGCGCTGCAAGATCAAGACGCGAAATAATCGTGTCTTGATTTTAACGTTGCTGCGTCTTTAAAACTTGAAGTTTCGAGGGGGAAAGCCTCTTAAGTTATAAAGGAGGAATGGGTGATGAGTGAATTGGATTTTCGAAGCAAGTACGAAGCGTGGCTGCAAGATCCTGTCATTGATGACGATACAAAGCAAGAATTGCGAAAAATCGCCGGCCAGCCGCAAGAGATTGAAGATCGATTTTATAAAGATTTAGAGTTCGGCACAGGCGGGATGCGCGGCGTGATCGGAGCCGGCACGAACCGGGTAAACCGTTATACCATTGGAAAAGCTTCGCAAGGGCTGGCACAATACATACTGCGCAAATTCAGCGGTAAGAATCCATCGGCTGTCATCGCTTATGATTCCAGGCATTGCTCGGACGTCTTTGCATTGGAAACAGCGCTGGTATTGGCGGGCAACGGCATAAAAGCTTATTTGTTTGAATCATTGCGCCCCACTCCGGAGCTTTCTTTTGCTGTGCGTGAATTGAAAGCTTCTGCCGGCGTCGTCATTACGGCCAGCCATAATCCGCCTGAATACAATGGATTCAAAGTGTACAATCAAACGGGCGGGCAGTTGGTGCCGGACGAAGCCGATCAAGTCATCGCGGAAGTTGCCGCCATTCAATCATTCGGCGATATTCGCAAAGCGGATGAGAATGAAGCTGTTCGAGCAGGATTGCTCGTTCGGATAGGAGATGACATCGATCGGCGATACGCAGATGCTGTCACCGCTGTCAGCCCGAATGCAGCAAAGCTGTCAAGCTGGGCGAAAGATTACAAAGTTGTGTTTACGCCTTTGCATGGCACGGGAAACAAGCCTGTCCGCATGGTGCTTGAGAAGCTTGGCTTTAAAGATGTGCTCACTGTGCCCGAGCAAGAGCATCCTGATCCTGATTTCTCAACAGTGGCGTCCCCGAATCCCGAAGAGCATGCAGCGTTCGAAATGGCTCGCAAGCATGCGGAATCATGGGGAGCTGACATCATTATCGGCACGGATCCCGATGCAGACAGGATGGGTGCTGCCGTATTGAACAGCAAAGGCGAATACGTCAACTTAACCGGCAATCAGTCTGGAGCAATTATGCTGCATTATTTGTTATCTCAGCTGAAGGAGCAAGGAAAATTGCCGGCCAACGGAGCGGTAGTCAAGACGATCGTTACGAGCGAACTTGGCGCGAAAGTGGCAAAATCTTTTGGGCTGGATGTGTACAACACATTGACGGGATTTAAGTACATTGGCGAACTGATGAATAAATTTGAAAAGACGAATTCGAATCAGTTTTTGTTCGGTTATGAAGAAAGCTACGGCTACTTGGCCGGCACCTATGCCCGCGACAAGGATGCGGTGGCGGCGGCAGCGCTGATCTGCGAAGCCGGCGCCTACTATAAGCAGCAGGGCAAGAGCCTTTATGACGTGCTGCAAGACATATACAAGCAGCATGGCACTCATCTGGAAGAGCTTCGCTCACTGACGATGAAAGGAAAGGCCGGCATGGAGCAGATTCGCAGCATCATGGACAGCTGGCGCCGGTCTTCTCCGGCATCAGTCGCTTCACTGCGTGTTGTCGATGTATTGGATTATACGCAAGGCATTGACGGGCTCCCGAAGGAAAATGTGTTAAAATTTATGCTTGAGGGCGGTTCATGGTTTTGCTTGCGGCCTTCCGGAACTGAACCGAAAATTAAAATTTACTTTGCTGCATGCGGCTCATCGCGCCAAGAAACGGAGTCGCTGCTTCAACAGATGGAACGGGAAGTCATGAGCAAAATCAAACCAGATTGAACTTAGATGGGAGTGGCCCTAGTGATAGACAAACTTACCAGCATCAATCCAAGAGTGAGGACGCTGCTTTGGGTATTGGTCGTGATCGGGATGCTGTGCGCAATTCCATTAACGATTGAGCGCGTGCAAATTGAACGGTCGGCCAAGCAAGTTGAATTTTTGCTCGATCATCAAGATTTGGTGCGCGTAGCTTCGTTTCATGCTCATCCGCAGAGCTATCTGAAAGAACAGTATGAAAGAATTAAAGAAGCAGGGATTTCTTCATTGGCTGTTTTCGAAAGCAATTTGATCGATTTGGAGGCACAGAGGAGGATTCAGTTGTTCAGCTCCTACGAAGCCTCATTGCTGATGGAAGATGTGATGCCAGTCGATGAAAATTTTACTTATGTCCTGTTTACGGATGAGCGGTCGCATGAAGCGATCCGGCCGATTATCGAGCGGGAATTCGAACGGAGAGGAATTGCTGTCAGGCCTTGGAGCTTTGAAGATATTCCCGGCCTTGTCATCGAAGCGGCTTATCATGAAACAGTGATATACCCGATGGAGCCTGACCCGTTGACAATTGAAGAACTGAGAGAGCACGGTTTTCGCGTTGCTGTCCGCCTTTCAGACAACCGGGCGCTGACCGTGCAGGAAGCGGAAGAGTTGCTGGAGCGCCTCAGCGCCCAAGGCGTGCGCTGGATTGTGTTTGCCGGTCCGCAGGTGATGGGGTGGGGGGACGGCACCGAACCTCAGCGCTTGCAAGGCATAGCTGAAGCGATGAAAGAGAATAACATCGGCTTCGCCATCATTGAATTGATGAATCGCCCCCAAACCGGCATCGCTCACCTAGCATATCATACAGATTATAATGTGATTCGTCTTCATTCTATCAGCGAAGCGGAATCTTTCCAGTCCAGTTCTCGGCTCGCAGACCGGATTGCCTTGGCTGTGAAAGACCGCAATATTCGCATGATTTATTTAAACATTGATGCGCAGCGCGACCTTTCCAGGGCGGTGCTGAAAGATTCGCTGGAAAATGTGTTGACAAGCATCGAAGGGGAAAATGGCGCAGCCGCGCGCATCGTCAAAGCAGGATATGAGCTGGGGCAAGCTGAGCCGTTTGTCAATCAACGGATGAGCATGCACCGCATTTTCAAACTAGGCACGGTTGTCGGAGGCGTTGCATTGACTGCTTTAATGGCGGGGCTGTTCTTGCCGCCGCTCTTGCTGCCTATTTTTGTGATCGGGCTGCTTGGCTCCGCAGGGCTCTATGTACTGAACTCGTCATTGCTGCTTCAAGCTTTGGCGCTGACTGCTGCGATTTCCGCCCCTGTGTTGGCAGCGGCTTATGCGATGCGGCGTTTGCAGTTTGAGAAGGAGAAATTTGCTGCGGGGCAATCAGCAGGTGTTTCGCGCATGGCTGCCATTGGACAAAGCATCAAAGTTTTCCTGATCGCTTCCGCGTTATCCTTAGTCGGCGCGGTGTACGTGTTCGGACTGCTGAATACGATCACTTACATGCTGGTGATAGAGCAGTTCCGCGGCGTCAGCCTGCTTCATCTCGCGCCAATCGCATTGGCGGGCGTGTATTATTTGTTTTATTTGGATCAAGCAAATACGTTGCAAACTCATCTGGATAAATTAAAAACACTGTTTATGAGCAACATAAAATTAGGGTACGTCTTTCTCTTCGGCTTGTTCGGCGCGGTGATCATGTATTATCTTTCCCGAACAGGCAATGCCGGCCAAGCGTCTGCGATCGAAATGATGTTTCGCGCTGCATTGGAAGACGTGCTCGGCATCAGGCCGAGAATCAAGGAATTTCTCATCGGACATCCGCTGTTTTTGCTCGGACTGTTCGTTTCGATTCGCTTCAGATTCGGCATTTTCCTATTGATTCCTGCAGTGATTGGACAGTTGTCCATGGTTGACACGTTTGCTCATATTCATACTCCGCTGTGGATTTCTGCGGTGAGGGTGCTGTACGGGCTGGGCTTCGGCATCATCATCGGCATTGCCGCCATTTTATTATGTGAAATTGCAGTAAGGAGCTGGAACAAATGGGTCGTCCCGCGAAGCGCCTCTTGATCTCCGGCTATTACGGTTTTGACAACAGCGGAGATGAGGCTGTGCTGCTGTCGATTTTGCAAGCATTGAAAGCACAGGAAGAGGTTCGCATCGAACCGGTCGTTCTGTCGCAAGATCCGGAGGCGACGGCAAAGCGGTACGGCGTGGAGGCCGTGCATCGGATGAAACCGGGGGCGTTGTGGCAAGCTGTTCGCGCTTGTGACGGGGTGATCAGCGGGGGAGGAAGTTTGCTGCAAGATGCAACGGGAATGTTGACGATCCCATATTATTTGGGCATAATACGCATGGCGCAGCTCATGGGCAAGCCAACTTTTATTTATTCGCAAGGAATCGGGCCGGTAAACCGACGCAAATTCCACCCGATGATTCGAAGTGTATTAAAGAAGACGCATTACTTGTCGGTGCGGGATGAACAATCAGCGGAATTGCTTGCTGAGATGGGTGTCCCGCGCGAAACGATTGATGTAGTGCCAGATCCAGTGATGGGACTTGAATTGGCGAAGACAAATGAGGCGGAAAAACCAGGTTCGCAGACGAAACCGACGATCGGCGTGGCGGTTCGTTACTGGGAAACGGATCGAAGCGATTTGAGGCTGATCGCTGAGACGCTCCGGCATGTGATCGATCAGACAGACGCCAAGCTGCTGTTTCTTCCGTTTCATGAGCCGGAAGATGAGCAGGCATCGCATGAGGTGATCCGGTTGATCAAGGAAATGTCCAGCCCTGCGTCAAAGCTGGATGCAGAGGTGGCAACAGGACTTAGGCATCCTATGCTCATGTTCGAACGCGCGGGCCAATGCGATGTGATGACGGCGATGCGCTTGCATGCTTTAATATATGCGGCAGCGCAGTACGTGCCGATGGCGGGAATTTCGTATGATCCGAAGATCGATCACTTTTTAAGCCGATTGGATATGTCACCGGTTGGTTCGACCAAATCATTGGATCCGAAAGAAGCTGCTTCAGCCATTCTAGCGCTGTTGGACAGCAAAGAGCGCTGGATCAGCGACAAAAAAGCGTTAATTATGGATTTAAAAAGAAAATCACATGTTCCAGCGCAACAAATTGGCAAGATTTTGCGTATTAA
>CALKAN010000085.1 GCA_937983035.1 uncultured Paenibacillaceae bacterium
CATCCGCAAGCTTCGTCGATCCGAGTCTGTGACTGATGAACAGCGTTGTTTTATCTTTGCTAAGAAGCTCAAACTCCTCGTACAGTTTGCTTTCACTGAGCGGATCCAAAGCAGCCGTCGGTTCATCGAGTATGCGAATCGGCGCAGGATTGACAAGCGCCCTTGCCATTGCCGCGCGCTGCCACTCCCCTCCCGATATGTCCTGTCCGTCAGCGTGTATTTTGCCTAACGGCGTATAAATGCCTTGCTTCAGCTTAGCTGCAGCAGAACGAAGTCCGACTTGATCGACGGCTTCGTTGACTTGTTCAGCCATTCGAGGGTCTTCGATGCGGCTTACATCCCGGACAGCAATGTTGTCGATCATGCGAAGTTCATATTTGGCGAAATCTTGATACACCACCGCATAAAACGCCTTCAATTGTCCCGGGCTGTATGTGCGCAGCTCTTTGCCGTTTAACAAGATTTGCCCTTCATAATCAGCGTACAAGCCTGTCATCAACTTCGTTATCGTCGTTTTCCCTGCCCCGTTGATTCCGACAAAGGAATAATGTTTTCCAGCTTCAATGCGAAATGACATGCCATTTAAAATCTTCTGCTTCGTGCCCGGATAAGCAAAGCTCACGTCTTTGAATTCCAAAGATTCAAAGCGAGGAACAGGCCGGATCGGAACTTCAAGTTTCGAGTCCGATTCCTCAAGCGCGGCAAATGCGGTAAGATCCTTAAGATATTCATGATGCTTCGCAAGCCGGTCCACCAAATTCGTCAATTGCCATGACATCATGCCGGTCAGCCCAAAGACAGCGTTTACAAGAGAAATAAACATGCCGATGCTCAACTTGCCGGACAACACTGGCTGAAGCAGCACAATGATCATCAGCATCGAAATCAACGCCGTCAACACGCTGCCTGATTTCATCTTCACGAACCATTTCAGCTCGGTTTTAAATTCAATGCCGCGCGCCTTCTCAAAATGATCGCGGTACATGCGGTTAACCGCTTTTCCGAAACCGAACAGCGCTCTTTCGTTTACCGTTTCTCTGCTGGTGAGCACTTCAGACAAATACTCATTTCTGCGCTTGTATTTCGACACTTCCCGATTCGCTTGATAAGTTGCCTTCCCGCTCTTGACCGCCAGCCTAAATAATGGAATGGAAAAAGACAAAATAAGCAGCGCAGCCCACCAAACATGTACGACGAGCAATGCTAATAAACCGCCGATGCGAACCATCATCGCTGTTAAAGATAAAACGTCATTGAAAGCTCCCATCGCTTGTTTCTCAGGCTGCTTTGAAACGCGTGACAACACATCCCACGTCTCATGATTTTCTATATGCTTGTATTCTAAGCGGGCTCTTTTCTGAATAACGGCAGTTCGAAATTGCTCTCGCATTTCCTTCTCTAATCGCACCCGCACAAACTTGATCAATTCTGAAGACACCCAGTTGTATGCGATCAAAGCGATGACGGCAAACAAAGATGGATAGATTTGATGCAGCGGCGCATCACGTTGCACGATGTCAATCGCTGTGTTAATAAAATAAGCGGTTACAATTACTTGCAGCGTTGGAACCAATCCCGACAACAGCGTATGGATGCATATAAGCAGCGCATGCACAGGACCGCATCGCCAAGGAATGCGAATAAAGTCTGCCATTCCAAATGTTCTTTTTTCAATTTTCATCATTTTTTCCCCGCGTGAAATATGTATTTTTATTCCACTTCGCGCAGCATTTTTTCAATGGAGGCGATTCGCTTGTTTAACTGCTCCAGTTCTTTCATGACTTTCTCTTGCCCTTCCTTCAAATCTTGATCCAGTTGATTGGCGCTTTCAGCTAAAATGCGATATTCTTCGTTCAGTTTCTCCCATTGTTTGTTCTTCAGTCTGCTTCTGCCAATAAACTTATCAACAAGCGGAAATATGACTGACCAGAAAAACAAACAAATAAGAAAAAAATAAGTGATGATCTTCCATATGCTCATCTTCAATCTTCCTCCTCATTCGCTTCAATTTCTGAACCCTTTTTCTTTGAAACATCCTGATCTGAAAGTGTTTTGACTGCTTCTGCGATTAAGCTTGGGCTGATTTGAAAAGCAAAATCTTGCAAAGCATAATATTTCATCGCCTTTCCATCGTTCGATAACTCCAAGCTGCCAGCAACAAGCCCTGCGACTTCCAATCTCTTTAAATGCATGTATAACAGCGGCCGGCTCAGTTCCACTTCTCTGGCCAGTTCACTGACATATTTGCGATTTTGGTGCAGGGCAGAAATAATTCTTAAACGATGCGGATTAGCCAGCGCTTCAAACACTTGCAACAACTGGTCACCGTTAAGCTGCATAGACCAAGCTCCAATCAATTGTTTAATTATTCATATCACATGTAATAAAAATATTACAGGTGAAACATTTTGTCAATCCAAAATTTTCACAACATGAAAAATTGTTTCGAAGATGCTAAGCAAAAATGTTATAATGATGTTAATTTAATATTCGATGGAAGAAAATAGAATTCATCGCATGCTGCAGGGAGGTTTAACAATTGGAAGATAAACTCGTACTCATGATCATATCAGCCATTCCCGTTGTTTTGTTCATTGTGCTGGGCATCGTTTTTATCAATGGCAAAGGAGTTTCTCTGATTGCAGGGTACAATTCTTTGCCCGCTGAAGAAAAGAAAAAATACGACACGGCCGCTCTTTGCAAGTTTGTTGGGAAAATGATGTTTGCGTTATCGTTTTGCACGCTGCTTTGGCTGCTCAGCGCAGCTTTGGAGATTTCGTCGCTGTTCTCTGCAGGCCTTGTCCTCTTTGTCCTCATCATTGTTTATATGATTATCCATCTGAATACGGGAAACCGGTATAAAAAAGATGTATAATTATTTGAAATATCAAGCCGCCTTGCCATGAGAAAAACGTGCATGATCCTGCGATGATTCTGAACGTGTTGCCGCAAAATGACGTTCATGAATAAAGACGCCTGTTTAGGCGTCTTTGTTTATAGTCTTGAAAAAAAAGACACTTCGGTTTTATGAAGAAATTGCGTATTATCATGAGGCTGTTACTTCACAAGGATAAATTTAAAAATACGATTGAAAACTTATTATTCTTTTAATTGCAAAGTTCATTTAAATGGCTGATAATGATTTGTTCTGTTTTTTCTGTTGTAAAAATATCCGGCCGCAACAGGGCATGTATGGATATGCCTTCAATGAGCACAGAAAGCCTTAATTTTTCTAATTCAATATCGATGTCTTTTTTAACATAGCCTGCATTTATCAATAATTTGAGCATTGCTTCCATTAAATTATATTCGCCTTCTGTGAGTTCATCTTTTCTTGTCTTCAAAGCCGCACTTGTAAGCGAACGAACAGCGAAAACCAGCCAAACACTTGTTTCTGTTTGCTTATCCCGATCGACAGGAACTAATTCTAATAACGTTTGCTTCACCGCTGTTAATGGATTTTTTGACCAAACAATATTGTCAGACCGTTTTTTTCCACGAGCAAGAAAATATTCGATGATAAACAGCAATAATTCATCTTGGTTGGAGAAATAATGTCTAAGCGCACCGGCAGACATGCCAGCTTCAGTTGCAATTTTTCGAATAGAGGCTTTTTCAATGCCTTCCTTTTCAATAATTTTCCAAGCTGTTTCAGCGATTATTTTCCTTTTGTGATCATGGTCAACAATTTTTGGCACTCA